>NZ_RJNY01000011.1:0-64007 GCF_003942795.1 Streptococcus mitis | reverse complement strand
GTATTCAATCTGAGATAACTCCTCTAGCTGATATGCAACTCTATTTGGATTGTAACTCCCCATTGCAGAATTCATTCTACCCGATATATACACATAGTAACATTCTGTGGACAGTACTATATTTTCAACCAAATCGTATACTTTAAGATTGAATCGTACATCCTCGCCTAATTCATACTTTAAGAAATACAAATTATTCTCTATTAGAAAATCTCTTCGATATATTTTGTTCCAGACCGTATACATCATAGCAGTCAAAAATAGTTCTTTAAAAAGAACAATAAAAGCATCCTTATCAATAATGCCATTATAAGGTAAGACATTTGTGGTTCTTTTCAATTCCGTTAATTTTTTTTCTATCGAATGATGGTAGCTAAACACAAGTAAATCTACTTTAGAGTGAAGTTTATTTTCCATATCAGCAAATAGATTACCAACCAAATAATCATCTGCATCCACAAAGTAAACGAATTCACCTTTGGCCTTTGAAAGTCCAAAATTTCTTGCTGAACCTACTCCATCATTGGGAATATGATAGGCAGTGATTTGGGAATTTTTGTCGGCGTAATTATCACAAATCAGACCGCTTCCGTCACTTGAACCATTATCAATTAGTAATATTTCTAAGTCTTTATACTCTTGGATGACTATACTATCTATACATCTTTTCAGATACTTTTCTACGTTGTATACAGGTATGATTACTGAATATTTCATAATTTCCTCTAAATTATTTTTCGAATGTTCCCTTGTATTCTAAATGCAAATTTTAATAATCCCAAACGATGCAATAAATATTTTCCAAAATTCGGTTGATTCTTCATTTTAAATAGCGAGATTTTATTTTTCATCAATTCTTGCTTTATTTCTTCTAAAATATTAGCATGCTTTTTATACAATGTTGACTTATACAAACTCGACAAAATATGAGTTAATCCATCCACGTAATAAAGATGTAATATTTCTAAATCCTGATCATCAAGTCTTGAACGAACAAAATCTGAATAAAACTGTTCCTTATAAAAGCCAAACATATCACAAAATTTTTGCTCATTCCAAGATTGTGTTATCGAATCCGGGTTGTTTATTAAGTAATAGTAATATTTTTGATTCGTAGCATAAACTGCCTTGGAAGTAAGAAAAAGCTTATAGTTAATAGCCAAATCTTCATAATACTGTCCAAACGGGAATTCAATGCCGTTATTAGTAAATAATGACTTCCTATAAATTTTATCATTAGCAAAACCCGTAATGTAGGAGTGCTTGAGCATTTCAATATAGGCACCTTTACCCGATAGTTCTTGAATCTTTTTAGGTTCTGGACTAATTAGAGCATCCTCCCCTTTTACAAATTCACGATTAAAAGAAATGATGTCAAATCTTTGAGTTTCAATGATGTTCCCCAATTCCCTAAATGTATTTGGTTCAATCCAATCATCCGAATCGGGGCAATAAACGTACTCTCCTCTAGCATAAGCAATTCCAACATTGCGAGCATCCGATATACCACCATTTTCTTTATGAATAACAGAAACAAAATCATAATTTTCAGCATACTCATCACATATATGAGGTGAGCTATCCATACTTCCATCATCAACAAGTAAAATATCATAATTTTCCCATCCTTNGATAAGGATGCTTTCGATACAACGTTTTAAATATCTCTCTACATTATATACTGGTATAACAACTGTTAACAACACCTCTCGTCTCATCGTCTCATCCTTAATTTATGGCGAATAAAACCAAGCGTCCACTTTTCTCTTTTAAATTTCTTTAAAAATGTTTTTTCTATATGTTCCCAATAGAATTTATTTTGAGTCAATTTCTGAATTTCTTCAATTGATAACCGTTCTCCTAAAACCAAGCGATTTGGTACAACATAAAATTCTTTTGAATTTATAAATTCCGGACAATCAATCAATCGCTTCTGAAAGTGAACATATAATGGATGTTTCACCTTAACCTGATTATCTTTTAATTCAATGGACTCTAATCCCTCTTTTTCCGACCAGTAATAATAGCGTTGAGTTTTACCCTCACCATAGTTTCTAAATGAAAAATTTGCAATATCAAGATCATCAAAATAATTCTTTTGTAACTGTTTTAAACAAGTTTTTTCAAATAGTTTTTGAATTCCTCTCGCTTCATCAAAGATAAAAGTTTGTTCGCTAGTAAAAACATTGCGGTAGTTTAATCGATAGCCTAAATCAATTCCAGTCATGAAAACTGTATTGACCTCTTCAGTGTTCTTATAAATTTGAAGGTGTCCTAAAAGACCATATCTAGCATAATTTTTCGTAAAAAAGTCATTCTCTTCTAAAAAGTGATAAATATCACCTAATAAGACATCTGTATCACAGAACCCCCAGTAATCATAATTCTCTAGTTCTTCTTTGAAAATGAAGCCATACGCAACTTTATAATCACATAATTTATACGGAGTGTCTAGAGAAATTTTAAAGTCAAATTTCGATTGAATCTTTTTCTTTAACGTATCAAAGGAGATATTTACAAATGAGATATTCTGTGCATTTACTTTTGAAAATTGTTCAACCTTCTGATCGGTATAAATCAGAAAATCTATTCTTTTGTTACGTTTCGCAGTTAATAAAAAATAAGGAAAAAATTTTGGAAGGCGTCCAAAATAAGGAATAATAATCTTTATTTTTTTCATTTTGACAAATCCTCTCCACCCTTATTTAACCATGTCACCACATTGAAATAGCGGTGGTAGGTTTTCAAATCAATTCCAACATGTCCTTGCTCCTCAGCTAATTTAAAGTGGACCAATGAAGGTAAGTCACTATAATTCTTTGAAGAGAAAATAACCTTGCTTTTGTATGGAAGTTCTTCAAACTCTTCCATCAACTCATAAGTACAAGCATCATTATCATTAAACTTGAAATACAAATTATCCCAATGAATTCTTTTCAAACGACGATGCCATTTATGATTTGCTTCTTCTTCGTCTGCATAATGCAAAAAATGAAGTTCAATATCATCAAGAAGTGCAAGAGGATATGTATTATCAAAGTTTTTAATATATTTCGATTCCTTAACAAATTTTAAGGGGATATTTCCACTCAAATAGTATTTAATATTTTTAAGCATCTTGATGTAATCAGGAGAAAAAACAAACATCCCAATAAAGGGAGTCTGATAGGGTAAACCTAACTCTTGATAGACTTTCCCAGCCCAACAATTATCACAGATAATGGTGAACTGTTTGTTTTTTAATCTTCTCCTAGGAATAAAATTAATGATGGGATAGACAATTGGTTTTAATTTATTCTTAATTGTTTCTTTTATCATTTTTATAACTCTTATACAACTCCGAGAAGTTTTTGATATAACTCTCCAAAGAAAACAACTCTCTTTGTCTTTCTACTGATGCTTGGCCAAATTGGTTTCTTTTCTCTGGATCCTTCACCAATTCTTGAATGACTTTTGATAGTTCTGCAGGCTGATTTGGAGTGGCCAGTAAGCCATTTGTCCCTTCATCAACCATTTCACAGACACCACCATGACGGTAACCGACTACTGGTTTACCACATGCCATCGCCTCTAGTACCACTGTTGGTAGGGGATCAGGATTGGTACTTGGTAAAACAAAGATATCAAACATATTATAAAGCTCAGTCGTATGCTCATAATAGTCAATTCGTTTGATTTGTGAGGTTACACTTGATTTGGCAATCTTAGACTCTAATTCTTCGACTCGCCACTCTTCACCAGCAAAGGCACTCCCTGCCAGAAAAGCGATGGCATTGGGATTCTGCTCCAAAATCGGCGTCACTGCTTCTAGAAAATCTCCTTGTCCCTTCCAAGCGTTTACGCGACCAACCATACCAATGACAAGAGCCTCTTCTGCGATACCAAACTGTTCACGCACTGTGCTTGCTTGCATCGGATGATAGACCGCATTGTCCACTCCGTTATAGATAACCTGAACCTGACCTTCTTTGATAAAGGGAGAGTGTTTAACATGGCTGGCAACCGCTTGAGATACTGTTATGATTTTATCTGCATGACGCCCCATCAAGAAGTTGATAAAATCTGAAACGGCCTTAGGCTTGACAATAATCTCATGAACATGCCAGATCAAGGGAAATTTTACTTTTCTCTTGAGATAGATTCCTTCCAAAACGGCTGTCGTATTGTTATGAACAAGAACTATCCCATTCTCACGCACATATTGGGCGATTTTTTGAGAGTAGTGACGATAAGATTTCAGATATTCAAAAATCCCCTTAGGATTAAAGTATTTTCTACGTAAAATCGGATAATCCAACACGCTGACCTGAGCTCCAACCTGGCGCAAAGCTTCGACTAAAACACCGTCATTTGGCAGGAGGACGTGAGCTTCAAATTCTTTGGGATCCAATCCTTTGATCAATTCCAGTAAAACCTTGTCTGCTCCATACATTTCTGCACCAGCATGCAAGTATAAAATCCGTTTCATTCTCTATCCTTTAAACACTTCTTCATAATCTGACACAATCTTTTCCCATGTAAAAGCTGAGAGGATTCTTTGGCTTGACTTAAAATCCAAGTCAGTTATTGCTGCCTGATCAAATCCTTCAACTTCCTCAATGACGCGTGCCAACTCGTCTTTTTTCCAATAAATAGCCCCGTCTTCACCAACCTCACGGTTAAAGCCAACATCTAGCAACAAATTCAGTTTTGTAGATGCTAGAGCTTCCAGTAGAGAAGGGTTGGTCCCTCCAACCTCATGCCCATGGAAATAGGCAAAAGCATGCTCACGAATGTACTTGAGCAATTCTTGGTCATAGACAGTCCCAACAAATTTAACCCTAGGATCTTTGTCAAAACCAGTGTCCTGTAACAACTGATCGTAAAATTTATTTTGCTCCACATTTGTGATGAGGACAAAATCCTTCTTGGACTTGGACTTGATAAATTCACGAATCATGGCTTCATAGTTATTTTCAGGAACGAATCGTCCCACTACTAGATAATAGCCATTTTCACTGACTCCTTTTTCCTGATACCAATTTCGGACTTTGGTATCTTCTGCTTGCAGTCTTGAAGGACTTGTATCTGTCCCATAGGCAATATAGATCGTCTTCGGTTGATACTGTTTATAGTCCTCCTGGATATATTTTTCGATATTTTTACTGTCACAGACCAATAAATCTGCATGTTTGACCATTAGTTGCTCAGAGATTTTCCAGTACTTACGAACCGGTAGGCTCCACTTTGCCCGCAGCCATTCATGACCATCTGGATTTACCAACAAACGCCCTCCGATTGCACGAATTTTTTTCTTAAGCCCAGAAATAAAAGGACCAATGCGACAAGCTAGAATGTAAAAAATAGGAGCTTCGTCCTTATTTTTCTTAGCCAATTCAATAGCCTTGTTGACCGCCGCAATATCGTAAGCGATGGCACGAGCCGGTCCAATATTGGGTACATCGATGTTAAAACAAATGGCTCCATTGTGCTCAAACTGGTCATCCATGATGCCAGATTTAGCTGAATTTTCACGCATACAAGCAACATAGTATTGTATGTTGCTGTCTTTTTGATATTCGGTTAATTTTTCAACAAAGGTTTCAAATCCTCCATACTTAGCAGGAATCCCCTTTGAACCAATAATATAAACTGACTGTTTCATTTCTCTCCTAACAGACTGATGGGCACAAATCACTTCGCCCCTTCTCTCATAAATACCACTTTGACGGTCTTTAACAATATTTCAATATCTTTCCAGATGGTCCAATCATCAATATAAGCCACGTCCAGCTTGACAACATCATCAAAGTCCGTGATTTTACTACGACCACTCACCTGCCATAGACCAGTAATTCCTGGCTTAAAACTAAGACGACGCTTCTGTTCAGGAGTATATTTTTCATACTCACCAACTGTTGGGGGACGTGTTCCAACCAAACTCATATCTCCCATTAAAACATTCCAAAACTGAGGGAGTTCATCTAGACTGGTCTTACGGATAAATCTCCCTATCTTTGTTATACGAGGATCATCATCAACTTTAAACATACCACCTTGCATGGTATTTTGTGCAAGGAGCTCTTGTTTCTTTTTCTCAGCATCCACGCACATAGATCTAAATTTATAAAAAGTGAAATGTCGACCATTTTTTCCGATACGAGTTTGAGAAAAAATAGCGGGTCCGCCATCTTTTCGAATTACCGGAACCAAAACAATACTCACCAATCCACAAATAAGTAGTCCGATAATCGAACCTATGATATCAATGAAACGTTTAGCAATGACGTGGCTTGTCTTATAAAATTTTGTAGAAAACGTAATGACATTCAAACCTGCCATTCCGCGAATCTTTTTATCTCTACCTAGATAGTTATTGAAAGCATTCAGGTTGACTGTCACGTCAATTCCCATTGTTTCAAAAAGAGAGATGAACTCCCCGATGTCGTACTCTTCACTTGGTAAATTGATAAAAACTTCATCAACCACTTCATGGGTAGCAAAGTCTAAGATGTTATCTGCAGGTACAATGGTTACGGATGCATGCTGAAAATTAGGCTGATCTAAAACACTGACCGCCACCAATTCCCAAAAAATATCTCCCGACTCTATCAATCTATCCACAACTTTCTCAACTCTGGATGTCGCTGTTATCAAGAATATCTTTTTACTCCCCTTGAAATTTGGAAAGATACGTCTCCTATAGCGTTTAATGCACAGATTCAACAAATACAACAAAATAGAATGTATTGTCAAAAAATAAATCATGCCTCGTCTAGAGATACCAAAACGATCTTCTAAAAAGAAGTTTGAAATACTGATGGCTAAAGCAAAGAAAACGATATATTTTGTAGTGCTGATAAACTCAGCTAAATAACCCCTTTTAAAAAAATCACGCTCATAATCACTAATGTTAGAAACAACAAAATGCAGAATGAACAAGATGATAACAGAGGTGTTCACAATCTCTGTTTCTCTAACAAAACTAAGTAAATAAGCTAACATAACGACAAGAAAACTCTGGATTGCCGCCAAAGTAATCTTCAATCCTTTTTCTTCCACAATATCTTCCCCAAGCTATCTCTTATTTTTTACCGTAAGAGCCATAAGCTCCATATGATCCATATTTTTCAACCGAGGTATTCAATTTATTTAACACAATCCCTAAGAATGGTTTACTTGTTTGTTCCAATTGTTCTTTGGCTTTTTGGATATCACGTCGATTTGTTTCACCAGCTGCAGTCACCAAAATCGAAGCATCACATTTCTGAGTGATGATAGCCACATCGATCACAACCCCGATAGGAGCGGTGTCCACAATGATGTAATCGAAGTACTTGCGCAAAGTATCAAGCATAGTCTTAAAATTCTCACTTTGCAACAAAGCTGTTGGATTTGGGGAAACGGTACCAGCTTGAATGACAAACAAATTTTCAACATCCGTATCACATAATCCTTGTGATAAATCTGTTGTTCCAGATAAGAACTCTGTTAATCCTGTGATCTTTTCACGTGATTTAAAAACACCTGACATGACAGAATTACGAATATCGGCGTCAATTAAAAGTGTCTTATATCCAGCACGCGCAAAGGCCCAAGCAATATTGGTAGAAGTAGTTGACTTCCCTTCCCCCGGTTTTACTGATGTAATGGAAATAACTTTTAAGTCATTCCCACTCAATTGTATATTGGTACGAAGCGCATTGTAATATTCCTCTGCTTTTCTTGCCTGATTCAATTTTTTGTGTGCGATTTCTAACGTTGGCATTCTTCTCTCCTATTTCAATTTATCCAGATTTGGAACAACTCCTAATAATGCAATTTGCATAACATCCTCAACGTCTTCTGGTCGTTTAACCCGTGTGTCTAGGAGTTCGATAAGAATAACAGTAGCAATCATCACAACTGCTCCAGCAAGAAATCCAATCATGGTATTACGACGAATGTTTGGTGAAGATGGCGAGGTTGCTGGACGAGCCTCTTCGAGTGTCGTCACATCTGAAACCCGTGTAACACTAATAATCTTTTGAGCTGCAACCTCTCTCAATGAGTTGGCAATACGACTTGCTTCTTCAGGTGCACGATCTGTAACAGAGATAGATACAATACGTGTATCAACCGGAACTGTTACCTTAACTTTTTTAGTCAAATCCTTTGGAGAAAGATCCAGTTTCAAATCCGTTGCAACCTTCTCCAAAACGTCTTGCGAAAGAATAATTTCGCGATAGTCTTTAACCAAGTAAGATCCTGCTTGCAAATCTTGGTTTGTTGGCCCTGACTTATCTCCCTGATTACGATTAACTACATAGATACGTGTCGTACTGGTATATTCAGGTTTTACGATAAAGCTACTGTAGGCAAAGGCTACTACCCCAGTTACGATTGCTACCAGTGCAATTAGAAATTTCCGTTTCCAAAGAATTTTAAGCAATTGAAACACATCAATTTCCATCATATTTTGTTCTTTCATTGTTTCTCCTAAATCAATTGATCCATTATTATTTTTCGTGGGTTATCTTTGAAGAGTTCCTTCGCCTTATCTTCGCCATACTTTTTAGCAATGATATCATAGGCTTCTTCCATATGAGGTGGTCTACGATCCAAGTTATGCATATCGCTAGCAATGACATGAACTAGATCACGTTCCAAGAAATACTGAGCTCTCTTTTTCATGAATTTGTAGGTTTCTCCAAAGAGTTTTGGTTTCAAGACATGAGAACTATTGACCTGGGTATAGCACCCCATATCAATCAGTTCCCGAACTCGCTTTTCATTATTTTCTAGAGCATCATAACGCTCAATATGGGCAATAACTGGTGTGAACCCTAACATGAGAATATCGCTCAGTCCTTTATGTATATCTCGATAGGGTGTATTCATACTAAACTCAATCAAAGCATAGTGACTATCATTGAGGGTTGGAATCAATTTCTTTTCCAATTTTTCGACAACATCTGGCGTATAGTATATTTCTGCGCCATAAACGATGACAAGGTCATCTGCCACCTCCTTGGCCATTTCGCGAACTTTCAAAAAGTTAGTTGCTATTTTCTCTTCTGGCGTCTCAAACATCCCTTTCCGACGATGAGACGTGGAAACAATGGTCCTGACCCCTTGACTATAGGCTTCTCTTAAAAGGTTTTTACTCTCCTCTATCGACTTTGGACCATCATCCACATCAAAAACGATGTGTGAATGGATGTCTATCATGCTACTTCCCCTCCATCACATCTTTGATAGCTGCCTTGGCTGCAGCCAAGCTACTTTCATCAATTTCCATCATATAGAGGTTGCTATCTGGCATAGCGTAGGATGGAAGATCCGTTCTACCAGTTCCTTTTAAGTCTTGGGAATTAACCTTATACTGACCACCACTATCCAACTGTGTATTAATCAAGTCCATCATGGTTTCCAAAGGCATATTAGTCTGAAGAGAGTCTTGCAATCCTTGAATAATGTTGTCATAATTCTTTAAAGCCTCTGTCGAGGTTAGCTTCTGAATGATAGCAACAATGACTTTTTGCTGGTTCCGACCGCGGTCGCGGTCTCCATCCGCTAGAGAGTAGCGTTCGCGGACAAAACCAAGGGCTTTTTCAGAGTCTAGATGGACATTCCCAACAGGAAAATGGTACTGCCCATGCAAAGAAGTGAAATCTTGGTCATTATAAACCTCCACACCACCTAGAAGGTCAATCAATTTCAAGAAAGAGGTGAAATTCAAACGAACATAGTAGTTAATATCAACTCCATATAGGTTTTCCAAGGTATGAATTGATGAGTCCACTCCATAAATCCCCGCGTGAGTCAATTTGTCCTTTTGATTATTTCCTCCGTCCGCAATCGGAACATAAGAATCTCGAGGTGTTGTAGTGAGAAGGATTTTCTTGGTATCTCGGTTCACAGTCATTAAGATGTTGACGTCTGAACGAGAAACTGAACTGATAGGTCCGTAGGTATCAATACCACTGATATAAATATTAAAGGATTGATTCTTAGATACCTTTGGTGCCGCAACATCCTTGGTTAGTTTTTTCGTATAGATTTTCTTAATCTTCAAAGCATAATCTGGATACTCTGCTTCAATGATATTTTCAAAGACACTGTTCAAGACAATCGCTTTCGCATCACCTGAAATCAAGCTCTTATAGGCTGCTAGGTAAGATGCACTTTGTTCAACCGTCAAGTCTTTGCTCTGAGTCGTCTTAATATCCGCTATTAATTTTTGAATATTGTCATTATCCGTTTCAGTCGGACCTGTTACACTTTCCAACTGGGTAACGTTGTTGATTTCACTATCTTTTAGAACCACAACACTCATCGAATACTCTGAGTAGTTTGATGTCGCATTGATGTGATTAGTCAAGCCCACAAATTGGTGCAAAGCAAATAGCGAAACCGAACTAGTCAACACCGCAAGTACCAAAAAGAAGATCGTGAACTTTTCGGCTTTCTTATATACTATTAAAAGTAGAGCTGCGACAGCAGATAGTAAAACTAGAACAGTAGCTAAGATATTGAGATGCCTAAAAGCTAGGATGTTATGTCTAAAAATTAAGAACAACAAAGAGCCACTCAATAATAAATAAATGGCTAATAAAGCTATATTAATACTTCGTTTCACATTTCCTGAACGATTTCTCTTTGAACGTCTACTCATGGTAATCCCCTATACACGTTAATAATTATGATTATTATATCACAATCATGAAAGAAATTCCATTCATTCCTGCTATTATCAGCGTTTTCATTCATTTTTTCTTAGCTATATTTTGAATTTATGACTTCCATTAACGGAATCCTTGATAAAACAAAAACAAGGCCCTTATTATGAGGCCCCATTTCTGTTTTTATTTGATATGATTTTCAAACTCTTTTTGGCTCTTTTCAATAGCCTTTTTACTTTCTGCTTCCCACTTGGCCTTGGCTTCGTCAAATTGTTTCTTGGTAACAGGGTCCTTTTGCAATCTCATGTACTTATAATTATTTCCGTCACCCTTGATACCCACTAGGGAGTAGGCACGTGTAAACGGAGTTACTTTGGTTACAGAGGCTGTACCGCCATTTGACATAGCAGACATGATTAGAGAATTGTCAATCATCCAAGCTTGGGCTTCAGCGTATTTTTCATAACGCTTAGCGACATCTTTGTTCTCGGCATCTGCTTTTTTCAGGAGTTGTGTATAGGTATCGAGCCCCAAACTCTTGATGAGCTCTTGGTCTTCCTTGGCATCAAGGCCAAAAATCTTGAGATAGAAGCCGGTTTCAGCATTGAAGGGGTCTAGATAAGTTGATGGATCCTGGTAATCACCAACCCAACCATCAAAGTTTAGGTCGTAGTCACGAGCTGCTGGATTTGGTGCTAGGAAGGCAACATTTCCAAAGTCATCTGTAGAAAGTTGTTGAACGTCAATGACGATATTGTCAGAACCTAGTACTGTTTCAAGGGTTTGTTTAACCGAGTTCATACCGGAAACCGCATTTTTATTCGTCTGATCAACAGGGACATCCAAATGGATTGGGAAAGTTACGCCTTGGGCTTCTAATTCCTTTTTAGCTTCTGCAAATTTTGCTTGGGACTTTTCCTTGTTAAAGTATGCATCTTGAGCGTCTGCCAAATTGATACCTGACCACTCAGTTCCATAGTTTACAAGTTTAGAAGCTGTCACTTCTCCAAAGGTCTTATCTCCCACCTGAACAAATGTTGGGGGAACCAGAGTATTACGAAGGGTTTTGCTCGCTGCTTCTTCACCGTTAGATTGAGCAGAGTAGGCTGTTCGATCAATACCAAAGTTGATAGCCTGACGGAAATTTTTATTTAAGATAGCTGTTTGAGCTGATTTCTTTTGTTCGTCCGTTGTTTTAGCGGTATGATTATAGGTTTTTCGGTTGACGTTAAAGTTAAAGTACCAAGATGTCTTGTCTTGCAAGCTATAAACGATATTGTCTTGGTATTTTTCTTTTGTCTTGGCATAGTTCGAACTATTTGGATAGACTCCCGCAATCGAGTAGGCGCCATTTTCAAAGTTTCGAATGGTCATCTCCTGATCGGACCCATCAAAGTAGGCTAACTTAACTTTTTCAATGGTTACTTTGTCATGGTCATAATAGTGTGGATTCTTCACATATTCGATCGAAGATTTTGATGTGAAATCCTTTAACAAATACGGACCATTATAAAGGATGCTATCTGGTGTCAAGGTACCAAAGTCTTTATCCTTTGATTTCAAGAACTCTTCGTTGACTGGGAAAAGGATACTATTGGTTGTCTTTGAATTCCAGTACGGTTCTGGTCGAGTCAAAGTGTACTCGACCGTGTAATCATCCAAGGCTTTGACACCAACAGTTGAAAAGTCATTGGTCACACCCGTCACATAGTCTTCTAATCCCTTGATTGAATTTTGGATCAGATCCATGGCTTGTCCCTTGTTGTCTGCAGCATATTTGATCCCAGTAACAAAATCCTGAGCCTTGACTGAAGCATATTCCTCACCATCAGCTGTATACCACTTGGCATCTTTTCTGAGCTTGTAGGTATAGGTCAAACCATCTGATGAAACGGACCAATCCTCCGCAAGAGCAGGTACGAGGTTCCCATAACTGTCGTTTTCTAGCAGACCATCTACGAGATTGGTAATAACGGCAGTGTTATCTGCATAATAATCTAGAAGATAGTTGAAAGTTGTTGGATTCGCACTAAATGTTGATGAATAAGTGCTAGTATTTGTGTTGAACTGTCCACATGCCGAAAGCAAAATCCCTGTCGCTAAGACAAGACCTGTCCCGATTAGTCTTTTTTTCATTTTGATCATCATTCACTCCTTTATGTCACTTTTTATAACATAGCCGTATTTTATCAAATTTATTCAAAAATGTAAAGTTACTGCTTTTATGACAACTGGTGTCTCAAAACAAAAAAGGAAGCACAGTTTCCTGCAGCTTCCTTTTCTGTTTATAGATTACTTAACGTGTTTTTCAAGTTCTTTTTGGTATTTGGCATTTGTTTCGATTTTTTCTTGTTGCCATTTCTTGAAGGCTTCTTCGTATTCTTTTGCAGTCACAACGTCCTTTTGTAACTCCAAACCTTTGAACACAAATGGATCTCCCTTGATTCCGACTTGAGAGTAAGCTTTTGTGAATGGTACAGTACGGCTAACCGTTGGAGAACCACCTGAAGAAGCAACTGGGATTAAGAGTGAGCTGTCTGACACCCAAGCTTGAGCTTTAGCGTATTTTTCATAACGCTTATTAAGGTCGCTGGTTTCAGCTGCAGCATCATCCAAGAGTTTCTTGTATTCGTCCAGTCCAACTTGAGCCATCACTTCTGGATCTTTTCCGCGAGTAATTCCCAAGTGTTTAAGGGCAGAACCCTTCTTAGCATCAAGAATGTTGAGGTAGGTAGCTGGGTCTTGATAGTCTGGTCCCCAACCAGTTCCGTTCAAATCATAGTCTTTTTGAGATGGCACCTTGGCTTGAGACGTAATGCTCATCTTTTCATTATCGGTCATTTGAAGGACATCGACAATGACATTCTCTGTACCAAGCGATGATTCGATAGACTGCTTGAGTGAGTTGGTTTGTTGAACCGCGATTACATCTGTTTGTTCAACTGGGATATCCAAATGGATTGGGAAAGTAACACCCTTGGCTTGCAATTCTGTCTTAGCTTTAGCAAAGGCTGCCTTAGCCTTTTCAGGACTGTAAATCGTATCCTTGCCATCTGTAAGGGCTACATCTTTCCACTGGTCTCCATATGAAACAAGCTCTGTCTGAGCCAACTCTCCAAAGGTTTTTTCACCAACTTGAACGTAGTCATGAGGCACTAGGCTGTTACGGATAATCTTGTCCGCACCTTCTTCACCATTCAACTGAGCAGTGTATGAGTGACGGTCAAGGGCAAAGTTTAGCGCCTGACGAAAGTTCTTGTTGAGAAGAGCTTCTTTTGTTGATGTTTTTTGAGCTTCGTCTGTTTTAGCTGTTTTATTGTAAGACTGGCGATTTACGTTAACAGTGAGGTAGTAGCTTGTTGCTTCTTGTGGACTGTAGACAATCTTATCGCCGTATTCTTTTTTAGTTGACTCAAAATTTGAACTTGTTGGGAAGAGACGAGCTGTTGTATAAGCACCCTGCGTAAAACTACGAATCAAAGATTCTTGGTCTGATCCATCGTAGAAAGTTAGTTTAATGTTGTCAATCTTAACATTGTCCTTATCCCAGTAGTTCGGATTCTTTTCATATTCGATGGCTGATTTTGAAGTCAATGATTTCAAGAAATAAGGACCGTTATAAAGGATGCTTGATGGAGTTGGTGCACCGTAGTCGCCCCCTTTAGAATTCAAAAACTCTTCATTTACTGGAAGCATGGTCGCAGTTGTGACTTTAGAGTTCCAGAAACTTTCTGGCTTGTTGAGCGTATATTCTACCGTGTAATCGTCAACAGCCTTGACTCCTACAGTAGAAAAGTCATTGCTTTCTCCACTGATGTAGGCAGCTAATCCTTTGATAGAATCTTGAATCAAAGTAAGACCATCTGATTTTCCATCAGCTGCGTGTTTTAGACCAGTAACAAAATCCTGAGCCTTGACTTCAGCATACTCTTCTCCCTCAGAAGTATACCATTTTACACCCTTACGAAGTTTGTAGGTATAGGTCAAACCATCTTTAGAAACGGACCAGTCTTCTGCAAGCGACGGAATCAAGTTCCCGTATTTATCATTTTCCAAAAGGCCATCGACAACGTTCGCTATAACATCAGAAGTTGAACTCTTGCTCGTCACACTGTAGTCCAAAGATGATGGATCCATAGCATAGACATAAGAGAATGTCTTGGGTGCATCAGCCTTCTTTTCACTTTGCCCACAAGCAGTTAAAAGAAGGGCTGTGCTCAGGACGGCACCTGCTCCTAAGAGCCACTTTTTCGATCTCATAAGTAATCTCCTTTAAGATAGTATTTTCACCATTATACCCTATTTTTTCATAAAAGCAAGGGCTTTCGACAGATTTTTTAGAAAATTCTAACAAATATTTTTAAAGACTTTTCTACATAATTTTTACTAAAAAGGCCCCAAGCTACAAAAGCTTGAGGTTCCCTTATTTTAATCCGTTAGTTCCACACAGAAAGCATCCCATGGTGCCAAGATTTGTTTTTCAACTGTTTCTTTAGCAGTAGTGTTTTCAATCAAGATTGACTTGACTCTTCCTTCTACTGAAAAGGTTTGTTTTTCATTGGACAAGTTAGCCACTACTAGGAAGTGGCGGTCACCGTCCTTACGGATATAGGCAAAGACCTTATCAGCTGTATCAAGCAATTCAAAATCAGCTCGAATCAGCCAACTATTCTCCTTACGGATTTGAACGAGTTTTTGATAGGTATAGAAAATCGAATCTGGATTTGCCAGTGCTTCTTGAACGTTGATTGCTTCGTAGTTTGAATTAACCGCCAACCAAGGTTGACTTGTTGAGAAGCCAGCGTTTTTGCTCTCATCCCATTGCATTGGAGTACGGGCATTATCACGACCGATGACACGGATGCTGTCCATGATTTCTTCAATCGGAACGCCTTTTTCAAGAGCTTCACGCGCATAGTTGAGGGATTCAATATCTTCTACTTGGTCCAGTGTTTCAAACGGATAGTTGGTCATCCCAATCTCCTCACCCTGGTAGATATAAGGCGTCCCTCTCATGAGATGAAGCAAGATTGCAAAGGCTTTGGCGGATTTTTCACGGTATTCTTGGTCATTTCCCCAGATAGAGACGATGCGAGGAAGGTCATGGTTGTTCCAGAAGAGAGAATTCCAGCCGTCTTCAACTCCTAACTCAGTCTGCCATTTGTTGAAAATTTCTTTTAATTTCCCTACATTTAATTCTTTTTGGTAATGCCACTTAGGTTGCCCTTCCTGATATTGAAGACAGATGTGTTCAAACTGGAAGACCATAGACAATTCTTGTCCCTTTGGATCCGAGTAGAGCTTAGCAATCTCTGGCGTTGCTCCCCAGGTCTCTCCTACTGTCAAGAGATTCTTATCTCCAAAGGTCGCCTGATTCATTTCCTTGAGATAGGGATGGAGCATAGGACCATTATTCACTACCTTCTCATCAGGAATTTTCCCAATCATGTCAATGACATCCATACGGAAACCACCAATGCCTTTATCAATCCAGAAGTTCATCATCTCATAAATTTTCTGGCGCAGTTTTTCGTTCTCCCAGTTGAGATCAGGCTGTTTCTTGCTGAAAAAGTGGAGATAGTATTGACCCGACTTTTCATCGTATTCCCAGGCAGATCCACTAAAGATAGACTCCAAATCATTGGGCTCATCCCGCCAGATATAGTAGTCTCGCTCGGGGCTATCAGGATTTTCACAGGCCTCGACAAACCAGGCGTGCTCATCCGAGGTATGATTGACCACCAAGTCCATGATAATTCGAATATCACGCTTCTTAGCTTCTGCGATGAGTTCATCCATATCCTCCATGGTTCCGAAAATAGCTGCAATCGCTTGATAATCAGCAATATCATAACCATTATCATCCATAGGACTATCATAAACAGGAGAAAGCCAAATCGCTGTGATTCCTAACTTAGCTAGATAGTCCAACTTACTAGTAATTCCTGGCAAATCACCAATGCCATCTCCGTTGCTGTCCATAAAACTCTTTGGATAGACTTGGTAGATTACGGCATTATGCCACCATTTTTCTTGCATCTTCTTACCTCATTATTTTAATAATCTATAGTCTATGATAGCGCTTTTTTAAACTTAGTGCAAGCGTTTGCTCAATCTTTTTGATTTCTTTTTTGACTCCGCAGTTTCCTAACTTCCAATTTTTTATTATAATAGAGGTCAGAGGTAAAAAAATGAAAAAACAAGCTTTTAGTTCTGAACAATATTTGAATCTACAGCGCGACCACATTTTGGAGCGCATCAACCAATTTGACGGCAAGCTCTATTTGGAGTTTGGTGGCAAAATGTTGGAAGATTTCCACGCTGCTCGTGTCCTTCCTGGTTATGAGCCTGACAATAAAATCAAGCTCTTGCAAGAATTGAAAGAGCAGGTTGAAGTTGTGATCGCCATTAACGCAAGCAACATCGAGCATTCTAAAGCGCGTGGCGACCTAGGCATTTCTTATGACCAAGAAGTTCTTCGTTTGATTGACAAATTCAATGAGCTGGGAATTTTTGTTGGTTCGGTTGTCATCACACAGTACGCTGGCCAACCGGCTGCAGATGCCTTCCGCAACCAGTTAGATAAAAACGGAATTGATTCTTATCTTCATTACCCAATCAAAGGATATCCGACTGATATGGACCACATCATTTCTCCAGAAGGTATGGGGAAAAACGACTACATCAAAACCAGTCGCAACTTGATTGTCGTAACCGCTCCTGGACCTGGTTCTGGAAAATTGGCAACCTGTATGTCCAATATGTACCACGACCAAATCAACGGTATCAAGTCTGGCTATGCTAAATTTGAAACCTTCCCAGTCTGGAATCTGCCCCTTCATCACCCTGTCAACTTGGCCTACGAGGCTGCTACAGCAGACTTAGACGATGTCAATATGATTGACCCCTTCCATCTCCAAACCTACGGAGAAACAACGGTCAATTACAACCGTGATATCGAAATTTTCCCAGTGCTTAAACGTATGTTGGAACGCATTCTCGGTGAATCTCNATACGCTTCACCAACAGACATGGGTGTCAACATGGTTGGTTTTGCTATTACTGATGATGAAGCTGCTGTCGAAGCTTCTAAACAAGAAATCATCCGTCGCTACTATCAAACAGTTCTTGATTTTAAAGCTGAAAAAGTCGGAGAAACTGCTGTCAAGAAGATTGAACTTCTCATGAACGACCTCGGTATCACACCTGCAGACCGCAAGGTTGCTGTCGCAGCACGCCAAAAGGCAGAAGAAACCGGTGGGCCTGCCCTTGCTCTCGAATTGCCATCTGGTGACATTGTCACTGGTAAAAACTCAGAGCTCTTTGGTCCTACAGCTGCTGCTTTGATCAATGCCATCAAAAAATCAGCTGACATCGCTAAGGAAGTGAAACTAATCGAGCCTGAAGTCGTCAAACCAATTCAAGGCCTTAAAATCAATCATCTAGGTAGCCGCAATCCGCGCCTACATTCAAATGAAATTCTCATTGCCCTTGCTATTACAGCCATGGAAAATCCTGATGCTGCACGCGCAATGAAGGAACTTGGTAATCTCAAAGGAAGCGAAGCCCACTCAACCATCATCTTGACCGACGAAGACAAGAATGTCCTACGCAAACTAGGCATCAACGTAACCTTTGACCCATACTACCAATACGATCGCTTGTATCGGAAGTAATTAAACGAGGCTGGATAAAACTCAATTTGAGTAAAAATCCAGTAAATCTTTACACGATAAAAGATAAAACGCATAATATCAAGTCTTTTGGACACTTGGTATTATGCGTTTTATGATTTTTTCCAACCTCACTTATTTCAATGAAATTGTCAACTCGACACAGGCTCCTCTGTGGTCTGGATTGAGCAGGGTCAGACGACCACCGTGCAAGAGAGCTACCTGCTTAGAAAAGGCTAAGCCGATACCATGATGGGGATTAGCTGAATTGCGGCTTTGGTCACTCTGGTAAAAGAGTTGGTCTGCTCCCAGCAGCATCTCCTCTGAAAATGCAGGGCCATTGTTCCAGATAGCAAAAACCAACTGGTCCTGTTGTAATGATACCGTTAGCTTGACTTCCTTCTGATCCTGGTCTGCATGTTCAAGCGCATTTAGTAAGATATTGAGTAAAGCCCGCTTGAGATAGTCTAAATGAATGGACAAAATCAGACTAAGATCACAATCTTCTTGGAGAGAAAAACGATAGCTTTCCTGTTTGCTGAACAGTGCCCAGTCGTCCTGTAGATCAGCCAAAAAGTCCCCTAAGGAAAGCTGACTGAACTGATTAGCATCAATCTGAAAAGTCTTAGCATAATCAATCAAAGAGCCACAATACTCTTCCATCTTGTGACTGGCCTGCAAAATCTCAGCAGCATAGTCTGCCTGTGGCTGGTCCAACTGCGCCAATTCCAAGAGCTCAGCATTCCCCTTAATCACAGTTAAGGGCGTTTTCAAATCGTGCGATGTCGCTGATAGCTGTAGAATCAATTCCTGATTATGCTGCTGCTCTTTTTCTAGAAGACGAGCATTTTCTTGATGGCTGCTTCGTAAATCGCTATAAACTTCTAGCATTTCCTCGATCCGAAAAAGCTGGCTTTGATTTTCTTCTAAAAGCTTCTCGCTCTTTAGCATTTTTATTTCCCTGTCGATTTTTCGGAGCAATTTCAAAATATGATAAAAAGTAATCAGCAGCAAGCTCCCTGCCCAAAAGAACAAGGTGAAAAGGGCATAATCGCTGCCTTGTGTAAATTCATAGCCGATAAGCACAAAAATCAAAACATGAAAAAAGACGATTTTCAAACTGGTTGTCCAGACTAGGCTTTTGAAATTTCGTGTTCTAATTGCCATCTATAGCCTACTCCTCTCACTGTTGCGATTGCTTGCAGCCCTTCTTGTTTGCATTTTTGACGAATCTGATATACGTATTCTGAGATGGAGCGAAGCTGTGTTTCTGAGCTTTCTGGGTAAAGCAAGGTATGCAGGCGTTCAGCTGAAAAGGTCTGCTTGGGATTGCTAGCAAGTAAATGCAGTAACTTAAACTCTCGCTCTGAAAATTTCAAGACTTTACCAAAACAGGCAACTTCATAGCGCTCAGGATAAAATTGACAAGAAGCAATTTCAGAATAGCGCTCCTCACGTCTTTCCTCCCGCCGAAGATGAGCTCTGACACGCGCCAGCAATTCTTTGGTTCCAAAAGGCTTGACAATATAGTCATCTGCTCCGCGAAAGAGTCCTTCCACCTTGTCCGCCTCCAACTCCTTAGCCGTCAGAAAGATGATTGGACACGAAAGATGAGGACGAATGTAGGAACACAGCTCAAAACCATTAACAGGCTCCATCATCACATCTAGCAGAATCAAATCATATCCTACAAAATCCGTCAGCTCTATCTCTTCTATCCGATCAAGCGTCGTCACGTCATAAGCATCGAGCTCTAGGACGTTTTTCACCAGCTTTAAAATGCTCCAGTCGTCATCAACCACCAAAATACGATACTGTCTCATGATTTCCATTATAGCATACCTCTAGCGAACATCTCGTTTCAAGGTTAAGAATATAGCAGAGCTCCAAACCAAAGCTAACCATAACAACTGTATTCCCAGACCTGACAGATCTATTGAATGCTGAAGCCCTTCATACTCAAAAAGATTTAGCGTAGCTAGATCGGGCAGGTATTTTGCTTCCTTGATGAAAGTCGCCAATAAACGGCTAAGACCAATCAAGAGAGGAAAGAGCACCGACACCGGCACAACCCAAGATTGAAATAGCAAAGCGAGGCCGGCAGTTAAAAAAGCCAGAAAAATATTGCTGAGAAGACCAAAAGAGCTGTAATAAAGAAATTTCCCTAGTAAGGACCAGCTAAAGCTTAGGTCAAAACGAGCCAGCATAACAAGGAAACAACTGCCTATCATGACACTGTAGAGAACCAAGAGCAGCAAGTCCAGAAAAAGGAATTTCCCAGCCAACCAAGCCTTTCTATTTGATACGGTTAGAAAATTCGTTCGCATCCCAGACTTGACAAACTCTTGGGCAAAATAGAGAGAAGTGAAGATGACGATGACAGGCTGCGCCAGATAGAGGGCATGCAAAACCTCGCTCAGAGCCTTCGTCTGACCAACTGCTGTCTGACTGTAGTCAAGATTCATCAGGAAAAAAGGAACGACTACCAGAACCACCAAGGCTGCACCAAGAGCGAGATAGTAAGAACGGAACTTAATCCATTCACTTTTAAGCAGAGCTTTTATCATCAGTATCGCCCTCCTAAATCCGTCTTCAAAAAGCGCAGAGAAGCCATGCCGCCGATGACTAGCAGCCATGCGCCAAGTATCAACAGCCCTTGCAAGGGATTGTTAGCATATTGGGAAGTTGGCGTTGCAGCAAACAACTCTCCTGCTGGCTGTGGCAAATAACCCCCCCAACTCGTGTGAGCTGCCAGGTAGTTTCCCAGATTATAGATTTGGGGTACGAGAAAAAGCAGAGGAACTAGCATGGTCCGAGCCAATAAACCTAACAAAAATGAAAGGATTCCTAATAAGGTTAGGGATAAGGTTTTCCACAAAATCAAACTCCAAGCTGCCTGATTGAGCAAAATCGGATCAAGCCCTTCCTTTCCTAAAGCGAAATGCATGACCATATAACTAAAGTAAATTGATAAAAAGCTAATGGCAAGAGAAAAGCAAGTAAAGGTCATGAGTTTCCCCACAAGCAGCTTCAGGCGGTTATTACAGGATAAAAGACTGGTTCTCAAGCTATGAGACTGAAATTCCATAGCTCCCAAAATTCCAGCTAAGATGACCAAAACCATGACTGCCATAGAGGCCCCGTTGAGACCTAGATATTCCAGCGGATCAATGGCGTTTATCAGATTAGGAACCGTCTCAGGTGTAGCATCCAAGCCGATAGACAGATACTGTCGGCCCTCCAACCAGGATACGACAGGCACCAATAGTAGCATGAAGGCCACACTCACTTTGAAAGCCTTGGTTGAGCGAATTTTCAACCATTCTGAATGCAATAAGGACATCGTTTCTTTCATCTTAAACCTCCTCTGTCAAATCAAAGAAGAGATCTTCTAAACTGTCTGAATCTTGCAGCACCTCTTCCAATCGTCCTTGCTCAATAATTCGCCCATGATGAATCAAGACCACATCATCTGTCACCATTTGCACCTCTGATAGGATATGGGAAGATAGAAGTACCGTTTTCCCTAAATCAGCCTGCTGACGGATGAACTTTCTAAACCACTTAATCCCACTTGGATCCAGCCCATTAGTCGGCTCATCTAATATAAGAAACTGAGGATCACCCAGCAAAGCTGCTGCCAAACCCAAGCGTTGACCTTCCCCCAGAGACAGGCTTGACAAGAGGTCCTTCCTCTTATGAGCGATTCCAGTCATCTTCAAAACCTCATCGATCCGAGACTTGGAAATAGCATTACTCGCCGCAATAATCCTCAAGTGGTCATAGACCTTTCGATTTGGCAGACCGCCAATGCCATCAAAGGCTGCACCTACCGTTCTGAGCGGATAGGTCATTGATTGATAGGTTTGCCCATCAAAAGTTGCAGTCCCTGCTGTCGCCCAATCTAACCCCAAGAGAATCCTCAAGGTCGAACTTTTCCCTGCACCATTTGGGCCTAGAAAAGCTGTAATCCGACCGCTTCTAGCTGTAAAAGAAATATCTTCTAAAATCTGCTTGCTGCCATGCTTTTTGCAGACGCCTTCTATTTTCACCATATGTTCCATACTGAACTCCTTTATCTTTATTTTCTCCAGTATACCCAATCTAGTTCAGAATTAGTTCAGAGATTAAACAGAAATTTCAGAAAAAGTTGATCCACTTTTCAAAAGTCACCTTAGTTCCACTAGAAAAACTAAACTTTTCTTTCACAAGGTATTCTTCTCTCCATTCTTTCTTTATAATTCTGAGGTTTATGTATAGAGACTTTATTATCATTCTAGTACCAAAAAGTCATTTATCAAACTCCATCAACAGCACCCTTTATGTTATAATGAAAGAAGAAAACTGAAAGGAACTACCATGTCAAAAGAAGTTATTGTTGAAAGTTTTGAACTTGACCACACCATTGTTAAAGCCCCCTATGTTCGCTTGATTGGGGAAGAAACCGGACCAAAGGGAGATGTCATCTCCAACTTTGATATTCGCTTGGTACAGCCAAATGAGGACTCTATCCCTACTGCTGGGCTTCACACTATCGAACACCTCTTGGCAAAACTCATCCGTACCCGCATTGACGGCATGATTGACTGTTCGCCATTTGGCTGCCGTACAGGTTTTCACATGATTATGTGGGGACGTCATACCAGTGCTGAAATTGCTGCTGTTATCAAGGATTCACTCAAGGAAATCGCTGAAACCACTACTTGGGAAGATGTTCCTGGAACAACCATCGAATCTTGCGGAAACTACAAGGACCACAGCCTCTTTTCTGCTAAAGAATGGGCGAAACTCATCCTAGAACAAGGAATTTCAGATGATGCCTTTGAGCGCCATGTCATCTAAACACAAAAAGGAACCAGCTTTTTAGCTAGTTCCTTCTTTTTTTATTCTCAAAATCTTGAGTTAGGCTTTTTCACGAATAACCAAAACGCCATCTTCCATATCTGCTTCCAAATGTTTGGCATCTAGATGATCCAAGTGGAAATCTGTTACCTTATCACGAATTTGTTGTTCCACCACGCGACGGAGAGGGCGAACACCCATAACTTCGTCATAACCTTCTTCTGTGATAAAGTCTTTAGCTGCTTGGCTGACTTCCAAATCAATGTCTTTCTTAGCCAAGGTTTGGTTGACTTCCGCCAACATCAAGTCCACAATCTTAGAAAGGTCTTCCTTATTCAAGTGTGAGAATTCGATAACTGCGTTAAAGCGGTTAAGGAACTCTGGGCGGAAGAATGGTTTCAAACGATCCATCAATTCTGGCTTATCCGCATCTTCTGTCAAGTTGGCTTCATAGCCAAATCCAGCATTTGATGTCGCGATAATGACTGTGTTCTTGAAGTTCACTGTATTTCCTTGACCATCAGTCAAACGACCATCATCCAAGACTTGGAGGAGAAGGGTAATGACTTGAGGATCAGCCTTTTCAATTTCGTCCAAGAGAATGATAGAGTAAGGATTACGACGAACACGTTCTGTCAAGGTATTGCTATTGTCATCATAACCCACATAACCGGCTGTTGTACCGATCAATTTAGATACGGCTGTGCGGTCACTGTATTCAGACATATCCAAGCGAATGATCGCATCCTTGGTTCCAAACATATCGAGCGCCAATTGCTTAGCAAGCTCCGTCTTACCAACCCCAGTTGGACCTACAAAGAGGAAGCTACCGATTGGGCGATTGCCTTCATCAAAACCAGCACGGTTACGACGGATAGCACGAGCGACAGCTTCTACAGCCTTATCTTGGCCAATAACCTTGTGTTCCAAGCGATGGGCCATATCTTTCAAACGTTCGATGTCTGATGCTCCCATTTGTGATACCGGAATACCAGTCATACGTTCTACAGATTCAGCCACATCATTGACACTTGCAGTCACCTTCATATCTTCTGTGTGGTTTTCGATTTTCTTTTCCAATTCTGCAATACGTGTTTTGGCATTAAGAGCTGCTTCAAAGTCTTCTGCCTCAACTGCTTTTTCTTGCTTGTCTTTTTCTGCTTCAATTTCCCGTTCAACAGCATGCACATCTGTTACTGGATGTTGAGCTGCCAAGTGAGCTGCCGTTACATCAACAAGGTCAATAGCCTTATCTGGCAAGCTACGTTGAGGAATGTATTGGACTGAATAATCCACTGCTGCTTTCAAGACTTCGTCTGGCAAGATGACATTGTGGTGTTGTTGATAGAGGTCACGAATTCCTTGAAGAATTTTAAAGGTATCCTCTGCTGAAGGAGCATTGACCTTAACTTCGTTGAAACGACGAGCAAGAGCTGCATTCTTCAAAATGGTGTTACGGTATTCGTCTTGAGTTGTCGCTCCAATAACGGTCAATTCACCACGAGAGAGGGCTGGCTTGAGAATGTCCGCAAGCCCCTTAGAACCACTGTCTCCACCAGTGCTACCAGCACCAAGGATTTGGTGGATTTCATCAAAGAAGAGGATAATATTTCCTGCTTCTTTTACTTCATTGACCAAGTTTTGAACGTTTTCTTCAAAGCTGCCACGGTATTGAGTCCCAGCCTCAAGACCTGAGATATCAATAGAAATAATTTCCTTGTTCTTGATGGCAGCTGGAACATCTCCGTTCACAATAGCTTGTGCTAGACCTTCGACAACTGCTGTCTTACCAACACCTGCATCTCCGACAAGTACAGGATTGTTTTTGGTACGACGTGAGAGGATTTCAGATGTTTCTTGAATTTCCTTGTTTCGTCCGATAACAGGATCCAATTTGCCCTCGCGAGCTTCTGCGGTCAAGTTTCGACCTAGTTTAGCAAGGACACCGTCTTGTTTCATACCTGAAGCGTGTTGTTGCATTTGCACCTCAGATTCTGCATTTCCTGGTAATTGACCAGTTGCACGATAGTGAGCGAATTCCTCAGGTGTCACTTCTCGTCCATTAATCAAGTAGCGACGGTTCTCAGAACTGTATCCTCGCATGCCACCCATCAATTGGTTAAATAAATCATCCATGTTGTTAAAGTTATTAAAGTTGTTGTTCATATTCTTTACCTCGTTTATTCTTAATTAGATGCAATCTCTGATATTGACTATCTTTGACCTTTGTTTTAAAAATTTTAGACTAGCTAACTTGCTACCCTAAGAATAACTTCTGGTTTTTCTTTTTTACATAAGCCTTCTATCATCTTCTTTTCAAAGTCTGTTAGATTTAACATAGGCCTCACCCCTTTCTAGGGTATCTATTATACATTTTCAAGAAATAGAATCATTGAAAATGAGTTTTTCTAAGGAAGTCATTTTCCTTATGTTTCTACTATACCACTTTGGTCAGTAAAAGTCAATAACTTTTTGACTAAATTTGACTATTTTTTAAAAAGTTTTTAAAGCACAAGAAAGCCAGTTAGATTAACTGGCTTTCTTTCTATTCTAATTGAATCTTAGCTCAATGCATCATCCATTGAAAGAACTTCGTGGAAGACACGTTGTGTTAATTCAGTTTTTTGTTCTGGAGTGAGGTATTTAGTATTTACACAGTATCCTGAGATACGAACGATGACATCTTCGCCATTCATAATCTTGTCATAAACATCTTTCAAATCCATTACGTTCAAGTTACAGTGTTGTCCACCGTTTTCGAAGTAACCATCAAGGATTGTTACCAAGTTGTCCACTTGTTCGTCACGAGTTTTACCAAGAGCACGAGGTGAAACTTGAGTTGTCAATGAGATACCATCAGCTGCGTAACCAAAGTCAAGACTAGCAAGTGAGTTCAAGTTTTGCAACCATCCACCTTTAGCTTTGTTAGATGGGTTAGCACCTGGTGAGAAGAATTCAAGTTTAGACAAGTTCACAGAACCATCTTCGTTGAGGTATACGCCTTTGTGGACTGGTGAGTTACCAGTTTGTTTAGAGTAAGCAACGTTAGATGTGATGGTCAAAAGTGATACTGTAGCTTCTGCGTTCTTGTAGAGTTTGTGGCTACGTAGACGAGTTGTGTAAGCTTCGATCAACCATTCTGCCAATTCGTTTGAACGTGGGTCATCTTCACCCCAACGTGGGTATTCACCGATTGTTTCGTAATCGTAGATGTAGCCATCCTCGTCACGGATTGGTTTAACTGTAGCGTACTTGATTGCTGACAATGTGTCAACAGTATTGGCAAATCCACAGATACCGAATCCCATGTTAGCACGTTGTTTAGTTGGCAAGAAGGCCATTTGAACCGCTTCGTAGTTGTACTTATCAGTCATGTAGTGGATGATGTTCAAAGCATCTACGTAAGTGTCAGTCAACCAGTCAAGAGATTTTTCAAAGTTAGCTTTAACTGATTCGAATTCAAGAACTTCGTCACGGATTGGTTCGATGTCAAATACCTTGTAGTCTTTGTGAACATCGTCGTAACCACCGTTCAAACCAGTAAGAAGGGCTTTCAATACGTTAACACGAGCACCGAAGTACTGGATGTTGTGACGTTGTTCTTCATTTTCTGGGTCAAGTGGAGATACACAACATGAGATACAGCTCATTTCACCGTATCCGTCTTTAGCCATTGTTGTAACACCTTCGTATTGGATAGAAGAGTGTTTGTGGCTCATGTGCATACAGTAGCGACGGAAGCTATAAGGTAATTTGTCAGTCCAAAGAACTGTCAAGTTTGGTTCTGGAGAGTTACCGATATTGTCAAGAGTGTTCAAGAAACGGTAGTCCATCTTAGTAACACGATGACGACCGTCGTTACCCATACCAGCCATAGAAGTTGTGATGAAGGTTGGGTCACCTGAGTACAATTGGTCATAAGCTTTTGTACGAGCAAATTTAACTGTACGAAGTTTCATAACGAAATCATCAACGAATTCTTGGATTTCTGATTCAGTAAATGTACCACGAGCCAAGTCACGTTCTGCGTAGATGTCCAATACGATTGGCACACGTCCTAGAGATGTTGCAGCACCGTTGATAACACGGCAGACAGCCATGAAGGCGATGTTAACCCATTGGATAGCTTCTTTGACGTTCATCGCTGGTTTGCGGACATCAACTCCGTAAAGGTCACCCAAGCGAACAACTTGTTGCAATGCTTGGTATTGAAGGTTTACTTCTTCACGAAGACGGATTGTTTCTTCATCAATTTCTTTAATTGCATTCCAGTCGTTTACTTTTTCTTGCATCAAATAATCTGCACCGTAAAGAGCAAGACGTGCGTAAACACCGATGATACGTCCACGTGAGTAGGCATCTGGAAGACCAGTTACAGTGTGAGCGTGACGAGCGCGACGGATGTTTGAAGTATAGGCACGGAAGATACCGTCGTTAACTGTTGTTACGTATTTAGTGAAGATTTCGTGAACAGCTGGATCTGGTTCGTATCCATTTTCTTTCAAAGTAGTTTCAGCCATACGGATACCACCTTTTGGCATGAAGTTCAATTTGAAGAGTTCATCGTTTTGGATACCGAAGATCAATTCGTTTTCTTTGTCGATAAATCCAGCAGGAATATCAGCAATAGATGTTGGACGAGTGTCCATTGGGAAACGAGTTTCTTCGTAGTGTGCTTTTGTTTCTTCTACGATTTTCTTGATGTGAAGCGAACGTTCTGTTGGGCCAGCAAGGAAACTTTCATCTCCATCATAAGGTGTGTAGTTAGCTTGAACGAAGCGAGAAATACTTGCTTTTTCTTTCCAATCTACGCCTTTGAAGCCTTCCCAAGCTTTATCAAAAATATCTTGTGCTTCAACAACTGTCTTAACAACCATGTTAATGTCCTCATTTTTCTTTCTAGTAACAACCATCTGTTACATTCATAAATCAAGTATACCACACAGTAACCGATTTCAACAAGAAGAAAACAGCCTTTTTAGCGCTTTCTTTTATAATACAGTTTGACAAATAGGGTTATCTGTGTTATAATTTTGAAAAGTTGAATGAAAACAGGAAAAGAGTCTAATAAACTTAGATAGTTTATAAAGTTAAGGGGGACTTATCATGAAAAAAAGTAAAAATATTACGGGCTTTGATTTTCTGTGGTTAGCCTTGTATACTACTGCTACCTTTTTATTTGAATTATTACTGGTGACAGTGGAAGGATTTTGGGGGCTTTCACTTTATCACGCAACAAGGTTTCAGATGATTGCTCACTGGATAGTGACTAGTTTGGGCTGGTTTGGTTTCGGTTTCGGTATTATTTCTCTGGCTAAAAAACAAACTGGCTTTGACCTTTTGAAAACGGAGAAAAAAACTGTATCTGTTTGGCAATGGTTGACGATTGTCTTGAGTTTTATCCTTATTACACTTGTCCAATACTGGGATTGGAAGGGTTTCAAAATTTTGATTGAATTTCAGCATTTAGGTTGGTTGAAATTTCTATTTCAATATATCTACTATGCTGCTGAAAGTTTCCTAATTTCTCTGGTACTGGTTTTCGGACAAAAAGCTTTTGAGACTTGGTTTAAAAATGATAAAATTCCCTATGGCGGTATTCTCTTAGGTTTGACATGGGGCTTGATGCATATCTTGTCAAAGGGAAGTGTCTTGACAGGAATATTAACTTGTTTGGCTGGTTTTCTATTCGGCAGTGTTTATCTCCTGGTGAATAAAGATTACAAGAAGACTCTCGTCATTGTGACTTGCTTATTTATGCTTTAAAAGATTCTAGGAGACGGCATGTTAATTTTCCCGCTTATCAATGACACATCGCGAAAAATCATCCATATCGACATGGATGCCTTTTTTGCTTCGGTGGAAATCAGAGATAATCCTAAGTTAAAGGGTAAACCTGTCATCATTGGGAGCGATCCCAGACAAACAGGTGGTCGAGGAGTCGTTTCTACCTGTAGCTATGAGGCACGAGCTTTTGGTGTTCATTCAGCCATGAGTTCTAAAGAAGCTTATGAGCGCTGTCCACAAGCTATCTTTATCTCAGGAAATTATGAAAAATACAAAACTGTGGGACTTGAGATCCGAGCTATTTTTAAACGCTACACTGATTTGATTGAACCTATGAGTATTGACGAAGCCTACTTGAATGTGACAGAAAATAAACTCGGTATCAAGTCAGCCGTCAAAATTGCCCGCCTCATCCAACAGGATATCTGGCAGGAACTACACCTGACTGCTTCTGCAGGTGTTTCTTATAACAAATTCCTAGCTAAAATGGCTAGTGACTATCAAAAACCACATGGTTTGACAGTGATTCTCCCAGATCAAGCCCAAGACTTTCTCAAACCAATGGACATTGCTAAATTTCATGGCGTGGGCAAAAAAACAGTTGAACGCCTTCATGAAATGGGCATTTATACTGGCGCAGACTTATTGGACGTCTCAGAAGTCACTTTAATCGATCGGTTTGGCAGACTCGGTTATGAGCTTTATCGAAAGGCTCGTGGTATTCACAATTCTCCAGTCAAGTCCGATCGCATTCGTAAGTCCATTGGCAAGGAGAAAACCTATGGGAAGATTCTGCAAGTAGAAGAAGACATCAAAAAAGAGCTGACTCTTCTCTCAGAAAAGGTAGCTCACAATCTCAGCCAACAAGGCAAAGCTGGAAAAATCATTATCCTAAAAATACGATATGCTGACTTCTCCACTCTGACTAGACGAAAAAGCCTCCCACAAGCAACACAGGACGCTAGTCAGATTTCTCAAACTGCCCTTCAACTCTACGAAGAGCTAGCTGAAAAAGAAAAAGGTATCCGTTTACTAGGAGTCACAGTAACAGGATTTTAAAAAGCTTGAAGGAAGATTCCCTCAAGCTTTTTCTTATACAAATAAACGCACAAAACTATAGAGCAACAAGACACTACCGAGTACGATACGGTATTTACCAAAGAGGGTAAAGTCGTGCTTCTTCACATAGCCAGTCAAGAAGCGAATAGCAACCATGCTGACCGCGAAGGCTACTCCCATAGCAACCAAAAGCAAGAACAGTTGTCCAAAACTCAAGAGTTGACCTGCTTTTATAAATTTAAAAATCTTTAAAGCACTGGCTCCGAACATAACAGGAATTCCGAGATAGAAGGTAAACTCTGTTACGACAGAGCGACTTGTTCCATTCAACAAACCACCAACAATCGTCGCACCTGAACGGCTCGTTCCTGGGAAGAGGGCAAGGACTTGGAAAAGTCCGATATAGAGAGCTGTCTTGTAGGGAAGCTTTTCAAGTTCTGTAACTGTTGGTTCAATAGCTTGCGCCTTGTTTCGTTTTTCAAGATAGATAAAGGCAACCCCATAGATAATCAACATAATAGCAACTGATACCATATTATGAAAATGAGTGTCAAACCAATCATCCAGCTTAAAGACTAGCAATAAAGGCAAGGTCGCAACGAGGACTTTTGACCACAATTGCCAAGTTCGACGGACTTCTACCTTATTTTTACCAGGTTTGAAAGGATTAAGCTTGTTAAAGTAAATCACCATAACCGCTAAGATAGCGCCGAGCTGAATAACAACATTAAACATGGACATGAAGGCTTCATTTTGGTCCTTGTATTGTACAAATTCTTCAACCAAGATCAAGTGACCAGTACTTGAAATGGGCAACCATTCTGTAATTCCTTCAACAATCCCAAAAAAGATCGACTTCAAAATTTCAATAAGATACATGTATTACTCCTTTTTCTGTCCTCTATTATAGCATAATTTCGGATTCTGCGATAGATTTTTTAGAAAGCACCGATGCTACCACCGCCTCCGCCTCCTGAGAATCCTCCACCTGAAGAACCACTTCCAGAAGAGACGGAGTAATTGCTTGCTGTATTTGCGACCGCTGCATAGTATTTCATCTGTCCAGTATAGGTATGAAGTTGCGCATACCAGCCATAGACAATGTAACTATCTAAGTCTGGATTTTCAAGATGGATTTGCCGAACTTTCATTAATTGGCTGACTTTCTTGGCATAACCAAAAAGAGTCGCATAGACCAGAAGGCGATTCCAAAGGACGATACTCTCCAACTCAGCCTTGTCTAGACGGGCGATATTGCGAAGCATGTTTTCAAAACTTTTCCAGTGATAGTAAACCTCTGCCCCTTCATCTGTCAAGACGCCATTATCATAATACCCGTATGTTACAACATAAATTAGCACTAAAATAACGGAATCAAGTAATCCCAAAAAGAGGAGGTAGAACGAAACAAAACCATACGTGTTCCAACTACAGTAGAAGAATAGCCAGCTCCCTACGGCTGAACCAATTAATCCAATCCACATAGCCAGAGATAGTTTCTTCTCACCCGTACTCAAAGGACGGTAATAATTTGGAATACGCAACGCATGCACCTTGTCTTTGACGCGCTTTTCAATGTTAGAGATGCGTCTATCAAACGAACGTTTCAGTTGCTTCCCTATCTCCTGAACCTGCTTTGCATCCTTTTTAGAAACTCCACGATAAATACTTGGTGAAACCTGATAATCTGAAAACAGATCCGAAATTGCCAACTCTTTCTTATCTGAAAAGCAAAGTGTCAGACATTCCTTCTCAAAATTTGCCAATCCACTTTCATTTATGATTTTAAGAATTGGCTCTTTTTCCCCTTTCTTAATAGCCAAATGCCCTCTATCTACCAGATCCAGCAATGTAGCCTGAATGACTCGTTCAAATGTAAAACGACCAAATCCTTTTGCTCCCGGTTTCATTTCGCTCAGTGATAAGGAATATACACTCTCTGCTAAAACCATTGGCGGCCAATCCATAGGTGGCTCATAGAGACGATGGTTCTTAGCAAATTTCTTCTTGGGACTAATTTCTTTTTTGAAACGTTTATAAAAGATTAAACCGACAAACAGAAGAACGGTCAAAACAATTGGAATAAGCCACATCATCACAATCTTGTCCGAAGCTTTTTCACTTGCTATTTCAAGCTCAACTCTTTTAAACCAAATGAGGTTATCAGATACCAATCCTTGATCTGGAGCTTCTGAAAAAGCACTTCTCGGCCAGTAAGCATGTAGTTCCACCTGACGATTTCTCGGAAGATCTTTCATCTTGACCTTGTAGAAATCATTTACCTTTTTGACACTAGCTTCCTTAAAGAGTTTTCCTGTATGGAAATAGAGTTTCTCTGCTGGATTTTCAGAGCTGACCTTGAACTCAAACTCTTTAATATCTCCAGAACTATCTGTCAAGGGTTGCCAATTTAGCTCCGCTATATCCTTGTATAAGAAGAGAAGGTTTGTTAGTTTCCAGGTAACCGTCACCCGAACAGTATCCCCGGCATATCCAGCATTGTAAATTTTTACCTTGTAACCGTCCTCTTCCTCCATAGTATAAAAGGAAACATTTTGAATAATTTGCCCATTTTTAGACACTTGAACGGTCGGGTCGGGATCAATGTCAAATCCTTCTGGCATTTTCCCAGCTTTTCCTAGTCCAACTAGCTGGCCATTATAATCATCTCCAAAACGGTAGGTGATTGTTTCCTTAAAAGTTGCAGTATTATCTGCATGAATATTCAAATCACCCTGATAGGACAAGATATCAAAGTCTACTGCAAAAACCAGGCTCGGTATAAATAATAAACAAGCAAATACCAAAGTCACCAGCCATCTTTTTTTCATAATTGATTCCCTTTCAATCTTTTCACCATTATATCATTTTTTATAAGTAAAGGCTTACTTGTATTGAAAATCTCACCATTTTTAGATACAATAGAGAGAAGTCATTTTTAGACTAGAAATAGGAGAAAACATGAAAAAATTATGCTTATCTATCCTTGCTAGCCTAGCCCTTACATTAGGACTGGTTAGCCAAGTCCAAGCCGACGAATATTTACGCATCGGGATGGAGGCAGCTTACGCTCCCTTCAACTGGACCCAAGACGACGATAGTAACGGCGCCGTCAAAATCGACGGTACCAACCAATATGCCAACGGCTACGATGTTCAAATCGCTAAAAAAATTGCCAAAGATCTAGGTAAGGAACCTTTGGTCGTGAAAACCAAGTGGGAAGGACTTGTTCCAGCCCTTACTTCTGGTAAAATCGATATGATCATTGCCGGTATGAGCCCAACTGCTGAACGTAAACAAGAAATTGCCTTTTCAAACAGTTACTATACTAGCGAACCAGTTCTATTGGTCAAAAAGGACTCTGCCTATGCAAATGCCAAATCTTTAGAGGACTTTAGCGGAGCAAAAATCACTTCTCAACAAGGTGTTTACCTTTATGATTTGATTTCCCAAATCCCTGGTGTCAAGAAAGAAACAGCTATGGGCGACTTTGCCCAAATGCGCCAAGCTCTTGAGGCTGGTGTTATTGATGCCTATGTTTCGGAACGCCCTGAAGCACTGACTGCCGAAGCCGCTAACTCTAAGTTCAAGATGGTCCAAGTAGAACCAGGTTTCAAGACTGGAGAAGAAGATACTGCTATTGCCATTGGACTTCGTAAAGATGACAGTCGTATCAGCCAAATTAATGCTAGTATTGAAACCATCTCCAAAGATGAACAAGTTGCACTGATGGATCGTATGATTCAGGAGCAACCTGCCGAAGCCACAGCAACTGAAGAAAGTAGCAGTAATTTCTTCAGCCAAGTTGCTAAAATTCTTTCTGAAAACTGGCAACAGCTCTTGCGTGGTGCAGGGGTCACTCTTTTAATCTCAATCATCGGAACTATCGTAGGTCTCATTATCGGTCTTGCCATTGGTGTCTTCCGTACGGCTCCTCTCTCTGAAAACAAAGTCATTTACGGCCTACAAAAACTAGTCGGTTGGATTCTCAATGTCTATATTGAAATCTTCCGTGGTACACCGATGATTGTTCAATCCATGGTTATCTACTATGGGACTGCTCAAGCTTTCGGTATTAATCTCGACCGGACACTGGCTGCTATCTTTATCGTCTCAATCAACACGGGTGCCTATATGACAGAGATCGTTCGTGGTGGTATTCTAGCAGTTGACAAGGGACAGTTCGAAGCTGCAACTGCTCTTGGTATGACCCACAATCAAACCATGCGTAAGATTGTCCTTCCTCAGGTTGTCCGTAATATTCTACCTGCTACTGGTAATGAGTTTGTCATCAATATCAAAGATACCTCTGTATTGAACGTTATTTCAGTTGTCGAGCTTTATTTCTCAGGAAATACTGTAGCGACTCAAACCTATCAATACTTCCAGACCTTTACCATCATTGCAGTGATTTACTTTGTCCTCACCTTCACTGTGACCCGTGTCCTACGTTTTATCGAACGCTATATGGACATGGACACTTACACTACAGGTGCTAACCAAATGCAAACGGGGGATTTGAAATAATGACACAACCAATCCTTGAAATCAAACACCTAAAAAAATCCTATGGACAAAACGAAGTGCTAAAAGACATTTCTCTCACCGTCCATAAAGGAGAGGTTATTTCCATCATCGGAAGCTCGGGAAGCGGAAAATCAACCTTCCTTCGTTCGATTAATTTACTAGAAACACCTACAGGAGGAGAGATTCTCTATCGCGGAGAAAATGTCCTAGAAAAAGGCTATAACCTCACCCATTATCGTGAAAAGCTCGGTATGGTTTTCCAATCTTTCAATCTCTTTGAAAATCTGAATGTCCTCGAAAATACCATCGTCGCCCAAACGACAGTACTCAAACGTGACCACTCTGAAGCTGAAAAAATTGCCAAAGAGAATCTTGAAAAAGTTGGTATGGGAGAATGTTACTGGCAAGCCAAGCCGAAGCAACTTTCAGGTGGACAAAAGCAACGTGTAGCTATCGCTCGTGCACTCTCCATGAATCCTGACGCCGTTCTCTTCGACGAACCAACATCTGCCCTTGACCCCGAAATGGTCGGAGAAGTCCTCAAAATTATGCAGGACCTGGCTCAAGAAGGCTTGACCATGATTGTTGTAACCCACGAAATGGAATTTGCTCGCGACGTCTCCCATCGTGTCATCTTCATGGACAAGGGAATCATTGCAGAAGAAGGTAAACCTGAAGAACTCTTCACGAACCCTAAAGAAGAACGGACAAAAGAATTCCTTCAGCGTTATCTCAATTAATAAATAAAGACTGCATACAGAATGCAGTCTTTTTAGTTTGTAATTGTAAAGGAAAGGCAGACTCGATTCAGAAATCTGCCTGTAACCACAGTTCAATCTTCAAATTTTTCATGATTTTTTTCATAGAAATCGATTAAACTAAGAGCTGTTTCAAATGAAATATTTTTAACTTTTGCGCGTCCTTGCGCTAGGGCAATGATAGACATTTCACGCGCATTCGTTTCTTTAGAGATACGGTAACCTGTGATCTTCTTATCACGAACCCAGCCAACAACTGCTTCTACCTTTTCAAAGTTTGACTTAACCATGTTCTTCTCCTGAATTATTCTTTACAATTCCTAATTGTATACGTTTTTATTTCATCTGTCAATAAAAAAACATATATTCGTCACAACTATATTATTCTGCATATTTTTATTTGGCTTTTAAAGCCGATAATATATGAGTTCTTATATCCTCAACTCCATTAGGATTTGCTGGTAGGAAAATTGTATTATTTCCTTCTTTTTCTGCAAAATTATTCAATGTGTCTAAATACTGGTTCGTTAATAGGATAGACATGATTTGTTCTTCAGTCAGCTCAACATTAGCTCCCTTTAACTCTTTGATAGAATCAGCCAGTCCGTCAACAATCGCTTTACGCTGTTCTGCAATCCCTACACCATGTAGGCGATCTTTTTCTGCTTCTGCTTCTGCTGCGGTCACGATCTTAATCTTGTCTGCTTCAGCAAGTTCTTGCGCTGCAACTCTCTTACGTTGAGCTGCATTGATTTCATTCATTGATTGTTTTACTTCAGCATCAGGTTCAACCTTAGTAATCAGCGTTTTGACAATGATATACCCATACGTAGACATTTCTTCCGCTACTTGTTTTTGAACTTCTAAGGCAATTTCATCCTTCTTCTCAAACAACTCATCTAGGGTTAGCTTTGGTACAGATGAACGCAAAGCATCTTCAATATAGGATTTAATTTGGGCTTCTGGACGCATCAATTTATAATAGGCATCTGTGACATTGTTTTCATTCACTCGATACTGAGTTGCCACATTCATCGTTACAAATACATTATCTTGCGTCTTTGTCTCTACAACGATTTCACTCTGCAACAAGCGTAGTTGTACTCTTGCCGCAATTCTATCAATCCCAAAGGGAGCCCGCAAATGAATACCACTATTACTCAACTTTTGGTATTTACCAAAGCGTTCTATAATAGCGACAGATTGTTGTCGTACCACATACACAGAACTAACTATAATCACCGATGCAATCACCACTAAAATCAATACAACAAGTAAAATTTGTAAAACCATGGGAATCTCCCCCTTTCATCACCCTCATTATAACACCATCGTTATCATTACGCAAATAATATGATAATAATTTTATTTTAGTTTAAACTAACATATTATACAATGTTTCATTTCCATTCAAATTAATATAAGACGGGTCAAACTTTTCCATTCGATGAATCAATCCAGCATAATCATGCTTATTGGCAAGAGCAATCCCAATCAATACAGGACCTGTCCCCTTGCTTGCTCGTTTGATATATTCAAAACGAGTGATGTCATCATTTGGCCCCAAAATGTCATTTACAAACTCTCGTAGAGCTCCAGGACGCTGTGGGAAATTCACTACAAAGTAATGCTTGATTCCATCGTAAATCAAGGCACGTTCTTCCATCTCTGGCATACGGTTGATATCGTTATTTCCCCCAGAAATGATACAACAAATCGTCTTTCCTTTGATATAGTCTGATAAAACTTCCAAGGCTGCAACACTAGCAGCCCCTGCTGGTTCCGCTACAATTCCTTGTTTGGAATAAAGATCAATCAAGGTTTCAGAAATCAATCCCTCATCTACCCCAATCAGCGTTTCAACATTCTGACGGGTCGCTTCATAGGTCAACTGTCCAACCTTCTGTACAGCTATCCCATCAGCAAACTTATCAATTTCTTTGAGTTTGACTGGTCCCCCAGCCTCAAAGGCCGCCTTCATCGAACGGGCACCATTGGCTTCTACACCAATTACTTCGATAGCGGGATTGGTTTCTTTGATATAGGTCGAAACCCCTGCAATCAGTCCGCCACCGCCTACTGGTACAAGTACTGTATCAAAATCGATAGACTCTTTACGAGCTTCTTCAAGAATTTCATAGGCGACAGTCCCTTGACCTGCTTGGACATGAGCATCATCAAAGGGATCAATAAAGGTGCGGCTTTCAGAAACTGTAAATTCTTGAGCTGCTTTAGCTGAGGCATCAAAGGTATCTCCAACTAGTTTAATGGTCACAAACTCTCCACCGAAAAAGCGAACCTGCCCAATCTTTTGTTGCGGTGTTGTGATGGGCATAAAGATTGTTGCAGGAATCTTCATCTCATTACAAGTATAGGCGACACCTTGGGCGTGATTTCCCGCAGAGGCACAGACTACACCACGCTCACGTTCTTCTTTTGATAGTTGAGAAATAGCATAATAGGCTCCACGAATTTTAAAAGAACGAACACGCTGGGCATTTTCCTTCTTCAAATAAATCTTAGCACCATACTTCTCTGATAAATAATGATCATAATCAAGTGGAGTATTGACTACTACACCACTCAATACTTTGTGGGCTTTCACCACGTCTTTTGCACTTAGCATTGTCTCCTCCTCAAATACTGTTTAAGATAAAAAGCGAGTTAGGTACCCCCAACTCGCCTTCTGTTTTTCTTCACAAGAATTAGTTGTAGATTTTGAATGCGTCGTCGTCATTTTTACCAACGAATGGCATTGCTTTACGCAATTCAGCACCAACTTTTTCAATTTCAAGGTTAGCTGCTTGTTCACGGTAAGCAGTCAATTTTGGACGTCCAGCCTTGTAGTCATTTACAAAGTCATTTGCAAATTTACCATTTTGGATATCTGCCAAGACAGCTTTCATGTTTTCTTTAACTTGCTCAGTAATCACACGTGGACCTGATACATAGTCACCGTATTCGGCAGTGTTAGAAATTGATTGACGCATTTTCTTGAATCCACCTTCATAAATCAAGTCAACGATCAACTTCATTTCATGAAGAACTTCAAAGTAAGCCAATTCTGGGGCGTATCCTGCTTCTGTCAAGACTTCAAAGCCTGCTTCGATAAGGGCAGTCAAGCCACCACAAAGTACGGCTTGTTCACCAAACAAATCTTCTTCAGTTTCTTCTTTGTAAGTTGTTTCAAGCAAACCAACACGAGCTGCTCCAACACCTTTACACCAGTCCATAGCAATGTTTTTAGCATTTCCTGTAGCGTCTTGGTAGACTGCATAAAGAGCTGGAACACCAAATCCTTCTTCGTAAGTACGACGTACCAAGTGTCCTGGTCCTTTAGGGGCACACATGAAGACATCCACGTCTGCAGGTACTTTGATAAATTCAAAGTGGATATTGAAACCATGAGCAAATCCAACTGCATTTCCAGCTTCCAAGTTTGGAGCGATTTCTGCTTCGTACAATTCTTGTTGGATTTCGTCTGGTGCCAAGATCATGATAACGTCAGCCAATTTAGTTGCTTCTGCTACTGTATAAGTGTCAAATCCATCTTCTTTTGCTTTGTCAAAAGATTTACCATGACGTACACCGATGATGACATCACGACCTGAGTCACGCAAGTTTTGCGCATGCGCATGTCCTTGTGAACCATAACCGATTACGGCGATTTTTTTACCATCAAGCGCTGCTACTTTAACATCTTTTTCGTATTCCATTTGAACTGCCATAGTTTGTCTCTCTTTTCTATTATTTATTGCCTTTTAGGCTGGTTTAACAAATTTATGCTGGATTTTATACTCAATAAAAATCAAAGAGTATTAGTCGCGGGTAAATCCAGTTGCACCCGTACGAGCGATATTTTTGATACCGTATGGTCGAATCACTCGCAATAAAGCTTCACTCTTTTCAGCATTTCCAGTCATCTGAATAGTGATGGAGCTTGGAGCCACATCTACTACCGTTGCACGGAAAGGTTGGATAATGGCCAAGATTTCTGCACGCTTTTCAGCAGGAGCAGATACCTTCACCAAGATAACTTCTCTTTCCAAGTGTGGTTTATCTGTGATATCTCGAATGCGAATCACATCAATCTGACGATTCAGTTGTTTAATGATTTGCTCTACTTCATCATGAGAGGCCACATCGATAATGATGGTAATCCGTGATACATCAGGATTCTCTGTCGCACCAACTGAGATACTCTCAATATTGACTTGACGACGTGAAAGGACACCTGTAAAACGATTCAAAACTCCTGAACGATTTTGTAGTTTTGCTGTTAACATTCTACGCATGGAACTTCACCCCCAACATCTCATGATTGCTCTTACCAGCTGGTACCATCGGTAAAACCTGTTCCTTACGAGAAATATCCACCTCGATAAACATCGGCACATTCTCCAGAATAACCTCTAGATCCTTCTCTATCGTCTCTGGGTTATCAAATTTATAGTTTTTGATGCCGTAAGCCTGTGCCATCAGCTGGAAGTCAGGAAGAGTGTCAAAGACTGACTCTGAAGTTCTACCCTCATAGAAGGATTCCTGCCACTGACGAACCATTCCTAGTGAGTGGTTATTCAGCATCACGACCTTAATGGGCACCTTGTAGATATTTAGGATGGCTAGTTCTTGGTTGGTCATTTGGAAGCCGCCATCACCGACAAAAAGAACTACTTCTTTTTCTGGATTGGCAATCTTGGCTCCGATAGCTGCAGGAACTCCGAATCCCATGGTACCCAAACCACCAGATGTGACTAATTGACGTTCATTTTGGTAAGGATAATACTGAGCTGTCCACATTTGGTGTTGACCAACGTCAGTTACAACAATGGCATCCCCATTCGTCAACTCACCGATGCGTTCAATAACGGCCTGAGGTTGAACCACACGTTCTTTCTTATCATAAGAACGAACTCGATTCTTGTCCTTGGTGACTTTTTCAATCCACTTTTCAGTATTGTTATGAACAGTTGGTTCTGCTAGTAGCATCTGCAAGGCTTTCTTAGCATCCCCCACCACAGGAATATCTGCTCTGATAATCTTGCCAATCTCAGCTGGGTCAATATCAATGTGGGCAACCTTAGCATTCTTCGCAAAGGTCTTAGGATTTCCCGTCAAGCGGTCATCGAAACGGCAACCAATACTAATCATAAAGTCGGCTTCCGTCATGGCAATATTAGCTGCGAAAGACCCGTGCATGCCTCCCATTCCGAGGAAGAGTGGATGGCTAGTTGCAATCGTACCTTGTCCTAAAAGACTGGTCACGACTGGAATTTGGTAGCGTTCTGCAAACTCATTGAGTTCTGTAGCTGCTTCTGCATAACTAACTCCACCACCTGCTAATAAAACAGGTTTCTTGGCTTTTGACAATTGCTTCAAGATCTTCTTGATTTGCATGTCATTTGGCTCAAGAGTTGGCTGATAGCTTGGCAAATTCACTTCGGGTGAATAGATGAAATCTGTCTCTAAGGCAGATACGTCTTTTGGTAGGTCAATCACGACAGGCCCTGGACGACCTGTCGTTGCGATATAGACAGCTTCCGTAATGATGCGAGGAATATCTGCCGTCTCACGAACTTGGTAATTGTACTTAGTGATTGGCATGGTAATTCCCACGATGTCCGCCTCCTGAAAGGCATCTTTCCCAATCCCTGCTCGCGCCACCTGACCCGTAAAGACCAAAAGGGGAACGCTATCGCTCATGGCATCTGCAATCCCTGTAATGGCATTTGTAGCTCCCGGTCCACTCGTGACGACAGCAACACCCAACTTTCCAGTTGATTTGGCATATCCTTCAGCTTCGTGCAAACAACCTTGCTCATGGCGTCCTAAAATGTGACGAATGCCTTTAAAATTGTATATCGCATCATACAAAGGTAAGACTGCACCACCAGGATAGCCGAATATGGTATCAATTCCTAAATCACGAAGTGTTTCCAAAACTAGATCCGACCCCGTCTTAGGAGATTCTAAACTGATTTTCTCCATTGTTCCCCTTTCTCTTCTCTTAAAAATAGCTTGTTACTATCATACCATTTTTTCAAAAATTTTCAAGACAAAAGAAGCAATTTTCTGAATTTTCTATCTAAAAGTGTATTTATGAACTTTTTTATCATTTTTATTAATATATCATCAAAATAAGGAACTTTTCCTTACTTTCATTTATTAAATCAGTCTAATTTCTTCGTACATGGGATGGAAGTTGGCAAGATTTTCATTTAATTCCTAAATTTCCATAATATATTCAGCAAATCTGTGTGAAATAAAGGTAATAAAAAAGGAAGCCACTATGTGACTTCCTTCTATTGCGAAGACAGATTATTCTTCACCTTTGTTTTTCTTAATGATTTCTTCTTGTACTGACTTAGGTACATCTTCATAGTGGTCAAATACCATCATGAAGGTACCACGTCCTTGAGATGCAGAACGAAGAACTGTTGCGTAACCGAACATTTCAGCAAGTGGAACGTAAGCACGAACGATTTGGCTGTTACCGTGTGCTTCCATACCATCTACACGTCCACGACGAGCAGTTACGTGACCCATAACATCACCAAGGTTTTCTTCTGGAACAGTGATTGTTACAAGCATCATTGGTTCAAGGATAGCTGGTTGTGCAGTCTTAGCAGCTTCTTTAAGTGCAAGAGATGCAGCAATCTTGAAGGCAGTTTCAGATGAGTCGACATCGTGGTATGAACCATCGTAAAGTTTAGCTTTAACGTCAACAATTGGGTAACCTGCAAGAACACCGTTAGCCATTGCTTCTACAAGACCTTTTTCAACCGCTGGGATAAATTCACGAGGAACCACACCACCGACGATTGCGTTTTCAAATTCGAATCCTTTACCTTCCTCGTTTGGAGTAAATTCAATCCATACATCACCGAATTGACCTTTACCACCAGACTGACGTTTGAAGAATCCACGTGCTTGAGTAGAAGCGCGGAATGTTTCACGGTAAGATACTTGAGGAGCACCTACGTTCGCTTCAACTTTGAACTCACGACGCATACGGTCAACAAGGACGTCAAGGTGAAGCTCACCCATACCAGAGATAACTGTTTCACCAGTTTCAACGTTTGTTTCAACGCGGAATGTTGGATCTTCTTCAGCCAATTTTTGGAGAGCGATACCCATCTTGTCTTGGTCTGCTTTAGATTTTGGCTCAACCATCAATTGGATAACTGGTTCTGGAACGTGGATTGATTCAAGGATGATTTTAGCTTTTTCATCAGTCAATGAGTCACCAGTTGTCGTATCTTTCAAACCAACGGCAGCAGCGATATCACCTGAGTAAACAGTGTCGATTTCTTTACGGCTGTTAGCGTGCATTTGAAGGATACGTCCGATACGTTCACGTTTACCTTTAGAAGTATTCAATACGTATGAACCTGATTGAAGAACACCTGAGTAAACACGGAAGAATGTCAAACGACCGACGAATGGGTCTGTCATGATCTTGAAGGCAAGAGCTGCAAATGGCTCTTCATCAGATGCCGGACGAGTTTCTTCTTCATCTGTATCTGGGTTAACACCTTTGATTGCTGGGATGTCAAGTGGGCTTGGAAGGTAGTCGATAACCGCATCAAGCATCAATTGAACACCTTTGTTTTTGAAGGCAGAACCACACAATACTGGGAAGAATTCAACATTGATAGTAGCTTTACGGATACCCGCTTTCAATTCTTCGTTAGTGATTTCTTCACCTTCGAGGTATTTCATCATCAAATCTTCATCAGTTTCAGCAACTGCTTCGATCAATTTTTCACGGTATTCTTGTGCTTGTTCAAGATATTCAGCTGGAATATCCTCTTCAAGGATATCTGTACCAAGGTCGTTTGTATAGATTTCAGCTTTCATCTTGATCAAGTCGATGATACCACGGAAATCATCTTCAGCACCGATTGGCAATTGGATTGGGTGTGCATTTGCTTGAAGACGGTCGTGAAGTGTGCTTACTGAGTAAAGGAAGTCAGCACCGATTTTGTCCATTTTGTTGGCAAATACGATACGTGGAACTCCGTACTCAGTTGCTTGACGCCAAACTGTTTCAGTTTGAGGCTCAACACCTGATTGTGAGTCAAGAACAGTAACCGCACCATCCAATACACGAAGAGAACGTTGTACTTCGATTGTGAAGTCCACGTGTCCTGGTGTGTCGATGATGTTTACACGGTGGTTGTTCCATTGAGCTGTTGTCGCAGCAGAAGTGATAGTGATACCACGTTCTTGCTCTTGCTCCATCCAGTCCATTTGTGACGCACCTTCGTGAGTTTCACCGATTTTGTGGATTTTACCAGTGTAGTAAAGAATACGCTCAGTAGTTGTTGTTTTACCGGCATCGACGTGAGCCATGATACCGATATTACGAGTTTTTTCAAGTGAAAATTCGCGTGCCATGAGGTTTGTTTCTCCTATTTATTTTTGATTTCTATTCTATTATAACACGATTTTAATAAAAACGGATAGGCAGGACCTACCCGTTCTCAATGTTTATCTTGTTTTTGTTGGTTTCAACTTGTAGACAAGTTGAATTGAACTCGGGCTAAAAGCTCAAGTTAGCTGATTTGAACCCGAGCGAGGCCCGGTGCAAAAAAGATAAACTGCTTTGTGTTCACGGAACACTGCATCAGTTTCCTATTTTTGCCTTGCATCCTTACCGTTCCTAGCATCATGATTTAGTTGAACTCAAGCTAAAAGTCTGGAGAAAAAGATAAATCTCATTGGTTGCAATCGCAACCTAATTCGATTTCCTATTTTCTCTAGGACTTTCTTAACGCTTTCGTATCCTATCTTACCAACGGAAGTGTGCGAAGGCACGGTTGGCTTCAGCCATACGGTGAGTGTCTTCACGTTTCTTAACTGCTGCACCAGTGTTGTTCGCAGCATCCAAGATTTCTTTTGCAAGACGGTCTTGCATTGTGTGTTCACCACGAAGGCGAGCGATGGTTACCAACCAACGAAGTCCAAGTGTTGTACGACGTTCTGGGCGAACTTCAACTGGGACTTGGTAGTTAGATCCACCAACACGACGTGCACGTACTTCAAGTACAGGCATGATGTTTTCCATAGCTGTTTCAAATACTTCAAGTGCATCGTTGCCAGTAGCTTCTTTGATTTGCTCAAAAGCACCGTAAACGATTGAAGCAGCTGTACCACGTTTACCATCAAGCATAACGCGGTTGATAAGACGAGTAACTAGTTGTGAATTGTAAAGCGGATCTGGCAATACGTCACGTTTTGGAGCTCTATTTTTACGACTCATTTCTCTTTATCCCCTTTCCTTATGCTTTTGGACGTTTAGTACCGTATTTAGAACGGCCTTGTTTACGATCGTTAACACCTGCAGTATCAAGTGCACCACGGACGATATGGTAACGTACCCCTGGAAGGTCTTTTACACGTCCACCACGAAGAAGCACCACGCTGTGCTCTTGCAAGTTGTGTCCGATACCTGGGATGTAGGCAGTAACTTCGATAAGGTTGCTCAAACGTACACGAGCGAATTTACGAAGGGCTGAGTTAGGTTTTTTAGGTGTCATTGTTCCAACACGAGTTGCAACACCACGTTTTTGTGGTGAAGAAACGTTTGTTTGAACTTTTTTATGACTGTTGTAACCAACGTTCAAAGCTGGTGATTTAGATTTTTCTACTTTTGATTTACGCGGTTTGCGAACCAATTGGTTAATTGTAGGCATCTACATTCTCCTGTGTTTTTTTTATTTTTGGTGATGATACACTTGGTGACAGCTACCATCTGTGTGTACTTTTGCAACATTTGTCAGCACGTCCCTGTACACTTTTGAGAGACCAAAAGTAAAAAGTACCGTCTATTATTGTAACACAATTTTCCCTTCATTGTCAAGATATTTTTCATTTTTATTCTGATCTTTTAACTCTTTGACACTAGCTTTCACCGCTTTTCTAAACAAAAAAAGGAGGCAATTTGCCTCCTCCTGTCTAGTATGGATTTCCTTCAATTTAGCAATCATTTGAGTTGTTATCAAAGCCAACCAGATTCTTTTGCGATGTTGGCTGCCTCTGTTCGATTACCAGCATCTAGTTTCGAAAGAATATTGGTGACATAGTTTCGGACGGTTCCATTTGATAGATAGAGTTGGTCCGCGATTTCTTGATTAGACAAGCCCTGAGCAATTCCCTTTNAAACAGCGATTTCTTGTTCTGTTAACGGATTGGGGTGCGTCATCACCACTTCCATCAATTCAGGCGAATATTCCTTACGTCCTTCGAGAACAGTGTGCAAGGTTTGCATGAGATCTGCAATGCTTCTTTCTTTTAAGACATAAGCATCCACTCCAGCCTTGACCGCACGTTCAAAATAGCCGGGGCGCTTGAAAGTCGTCACCACAACCACCTTTGTTTCCGCCTTTTCTGCTCGTATCCACTCCAGCACTTCGAGACCTGTCTTAACAGGCATCTCTACGTCAAGGATGGCTATATCCACATTCTCCTTTTCTAAGAGTTGGATTGCTTCTTGTCCATTCTTGGCTTGTAGGACAGTCTCTACATCTGGTTGAAAGGTAAGCAACTGGCACATAGCATCTCGCAACATACTTTGATCTTCTGCAACAAGTAGTTTCATCTTAGTTTCTCTCCTTATAAGGTAGCCGAACCTGCACTTCAGTCGGCTGCTTCTGACTGATAACCTTTACTTCTCCTGAAAATGGAAGGACACGTTCGCGGACTGTATGAAGCTCATCCCCTTTTAGAGAAGCAAAGCCACAGCCATCATCTCTCACTGTTAGAATAAGTTCTTTCTCTGTTCGTTCTAATTTTAAGTAGACTTTGGATGCTTTGGCATGTTTGATGATATTGGTCACCAATTCAAGCAAAATCATGGAAGCTGTTGACTCCAATTCCTGAGTAAGGCTAGCAGTATCTAGTTGGTGATTGACTTCCGTTTCAATTCCTGCAATTTCCAGCATTTTTTTAACAGTCGCAAACTCGGAGGCAAGTGTTCTGGTTTTGAGATTTTCAATGATGGTACGAACTTCGTTCATGGATTCTTTACTGATCTGATGAATTTCTTTTAATTCTTTTTCCACTTGAGGATAGGCCTCCATTTGAAGAAGCTGGAGGGCAAGGTCCGTCTTCACACTCAACATAGCAAAAGTATGGCCTAGACTGTCATGGAGATCCTGGCCGATACGACTGCGTTCATTTTCAGCCAAAAAAAGATTGAGCTTAGCATTTTGTTTTCTCTTTTCTTCTTTTAGTTCTTCTGTCATCCGAATGCGATAAAGACCAAAAGTAAAGGCATCAGAAAAGACAAAGGTCACCAAGAAAAAGAGCAGTTGCCAGGGGCTAACTTGATCAACCATATAAATCCCTGTCAGAATCAAGGGTTGCAAGACAATAAAACTGACAAAACGCCAAGAGTGAAAAGAAATCCCATCCAGTTGGTAAACGAGGAGGTTTGATAAATAAAAGATAAACCAAGCGAAACCCACATTTAACCAGACGGAACTGTAAAAAATGTAAGCAAGCATGATCCACCAAGCTAGCCACTGCACGGTGCGATTCTGACTGACTAAAACCGAATAGAAAGCTAGGACAAATAGTAGGGTCCATAACAAGGTTAAAAGCGGGTACTCTCCAACGATGACACCCGCTATAGGAAAGATGACAAACACTAACGAAATATGAAACATATAATGAGTGTTTTTTAATTTTTCCAACATAGATTTATTTTACCTCAATCCGTTTTTTCAGTTGAATGACCAATACACCAAAGAAAACTGTATAACCTAGTACAACCAAGGCAGCAAGAATGTTAAACTCGTGGTGCTCCAAATAAGTAGAGACAACCTGCATCAGTTGATAGGTTGGGGTCAATTTTCCAATAGATTGGAGCCATTCTGGGAAGGAACTCAAAGGGAACCAGAGTCCACCGAGGACAGCCAAAGCAATATAGGCAATATTTCCAATAACCGTCATCAATTGAGCACTGGGAAGCAAACTCACCAAGACCCCCATGCTGATAAAGACCACGCTTCCGACCAGCAACATAACTCCAATCACCAACCAATCAAGCCAAGGCAGAGTCACTCCACGGACAAAATGACCAACCGAAAAGACAACTATAATTGATAACAAGAAAGTCAGTAGAGTACTGAACAGTTTTGATACATAATATTCTACCATAGATACGGGAGAATGTTGAATCAATTTTTGCCAGTTATTTGTCTTGTCAGACTCGAGTGTGCTAGGGATACTGAAAAAGGCGCTTGACATGATACTAAAGAGCGTCATGGCAAAAAGATAGGCTTGAAGAACAATTTCTGGAATGTCTGACCCTGACATCATACCAGAAAAGATAAGGTAAAACACACTTGGGAGTCCGATGGACAGCAAGTAGTAGACAGCTTGCCGTTTCATCTGAATGATTTCCACTTTCATGAGACTTGTCATATTTTTCATTGTCAATCTCCTTTAATCTTGAGTCGTTTCGAAGATACTGTCTAAGAGAGTTCGATTGCGAACTTCAATTTCTTCGATCGTGCAGCCCTGTTCTTGCAAGGCTTTCCATACTTTGCTGGCTTCTTTGGTTGTGAAGGAAAGAGCATTTTGCTTGATTTCAATCTCTTGAACCTGGTCCAAAGTGCCGATAACTTCCTGATAAGTTAGAGGTACCGTGAAGTGTTTTTCTTGTTCTTCACCACGCATGGCATAAGGCGTCGTATCGCGAATCAATTCTCCCTTGTGGAGGACCAAAATGCGGTCAGCCGTATGTTCTACCTCTTCGATATAGTGAGAAGAATAGACAATGGTCACACCATTTTTCTTTAACTGATTGACAATTTCCCAAAAATGCTGACGTGTCGACGTGTCCATGGCAGCAGTTGGTTCATCTAAAAATAGAATTTTCGGACGACCTATTAAAGCCAAGACGAAAGAGAACAAACGTTTTTGCCCACCAGATAACTTGCCCGCTAGCTGATTTTTCTGCTTGTCTGAGAATCTCAGCAAGTCATCAATTTCTTTATCTGCAAGACTGTCGGGATAAAGTGACTTGAAAAATGATAGAAGTTCTTTCACTTTCAAGCTTTGAACAACTGCATTTTCTTGAGGCAAGACAGAAATAAGCTGCTTTAATCGAGGATCTGTTGGAGCAAAGCCTTGAATGGCGACCTGACCTGAGCTCATGAACTTGTCCCCCAAGAGGCAATCAATCAAGGTTGTTTTTCCTGCTCCGTTAGGCCCAATCAAGGCGACACATTCACCTTCGTTGATTTTAAAGGAGACGTTCCGCAAGATCTCCTTGTCTTTTATTTTCTTACTCAATTTCTCAACTTTAATCACAGTCATGAGATTCTCCTTTCAACCACTTCATTCCCATAGGGAAAACAACGAAAATCATAAATCCAAAACCCCAAGCACCACGAATAAATTGGCGAAGCACGGTTTGGTCAAACCAACCAGTAAACATTTCCACTAACCATACCAAGAGTGACAGGCCGATAAAGAAATAGATGATTGTTTTTTTCATTCCTCAAACTCCTTTTTCACATCTCTGACCAATTTCAAACCTTCTCTGACAAGCCAAGACATCATTCCAAAGCCAGCAAAGAGCTCCCAAGGAAAATGGTAGAAACCCTCGTCCAATCCTGAAAACATGAGATAGGTCATAACTCCTGCTGCTACTAAACTCACTGCGACAATCATTTTATTTTTCATTTCTTCTTCCTCCATTTCATACTTCAATTATAGTCTTTTGAAGTTAGCGGAGCTAGATGCTTCTGTCACTAGGAAATATGACAAATGTCATAAAAAAAGAAAGCTGCAAAATCAACTTTCTTTTTAATCGATTAAATTTTTATTCTACACTGAAAAGATATGGATATACAGGTTGTTGTCCTTGGTGGATTTCTACTTCTACATCTTCGAATTCTTCTGTGATTTCTTGGGCGATTTGGTTAGCCAATTCTTCACTTCCATCTTCACCAATATAGAAGGTTACGATTTCACTGTCTTCATCCAACATATGTTTCAATGTTTTAGTCAGAGTTTGGTGCATGTCAGGGTTTGATACGAGGATCTTACCATCTACCATACCAAGATTGTCATTTTCATGAATTTCCAAACCATCGATAGTCGTGTCACGAACGGCTGTTGTTACACTACCGCTGACCACATCACTAAGAGCTGCAGTCATGCGTTCTTTATTTTCTTCTATAGACTTGCTTGGATCGAAGGCAAGAAGACTCGTCAACCCTTGAGGAATTGTACGTGCTTCTACCACAACAGCAGGTTGTTCAAGCACTTCAGCCGCAGACTGAGCTGCCATAAAGATATTTTTGTTGTTTGGCAAGAAGATGATGTTGCGAGCATTGACCTGTTCAACAGCCTTGATAAAGTCTTCTGTTGAAGGGTTCATCGTCTGACCACCTTCGATAACATAATCCACACCTTGAGCACGGAAGATATCTGCTAAACCTTGACCAGCTACTACTGCGATAAGGGCATACTCTTTTGTTTCAGCAGGCTTGTTTCCTTGGGTCGCTTCTTTTTCAACTTGCGCCTCGTGTTGGTTACGCATGTTGTCCACTTTTACCTTGATCAAGCTACCATATTTAAGACCTTCTTGCATGACAAGACCTGGATCTTCTGTATGGACGTGAACTTTGACGATCTCATCATCGTTGACAACAAGGAGTGAGTCGCCTAAGTCATTCAAGTAGTTACGGAATTCATCGTAGTCAAAGTCCTTAGAATAAGTTGGGCCTTGTTTGAGGGCTACCATGATCTCTGTACAGTAACCGAAGGTAATATCCTCAGTTGCCACATGCCCTGCTACAGACTTGTGGTGCTCTGCATTGATCATTTCACTCATGTTGGCAGGAGTCGCTACAAAGTCTTCAGAAGCACTGTATTCACCAGTAAGAGCTGAAAGGAATCCTTCATAGATAAAGACCAAACCTTGACCACCTGAGTCCACCACACCAACTTCCTTAAGGACTGGAAGCATTTCTGGTGTCTTAGCCAAAGCTGCTTTCGCGCCTTCCAAGGCTGCACGCATGACCTCAACAGCATCATCTGTCTCCTCAGCTTTTTTCTTAGCCCCAATGGCAGCACCACGAGAAACAGTCAAAATAGTTCCTTCGACTGGTTTCATAACCGCTTTATAAGCTACTTCGACACCGGATTGGAAGGCAAGAGCCAAGTCTTGACCTGTTAATTCATCTTTTTCCTTGATAGCCTGAGAGAAGCCACGGAAGAGCTGAGAAGTGATAACCCCTGAGTTCCCACGCGCACCCATCAAGAGCCCTTTGGCAAGAATGCTCGCTACTTCTCCAACTGTAGAAGCAGGCTTGTCTGCTACTTCTTTCGCACCATTTTCAATGGTCATTCCCATGTTTGTCCCAGTATCTCCATCTGGAACTGGAAAGACGTTCAATGAATTGACATATTCTGCTTGCTTATTCAAACGAGTTGATGCAGCCTGCACCATCTCTTGGAATAAACTGGTAGTAATTTTTGACACGATTATTCTCCTACAACTTTGATATTTTGAATGTAGACATTCACAGTCTGAGCAGTAATCCCTAGTTGATTTTCTAAACTAAAACGAACACGCTCTTGAATGTTTTTTGACACTTCGCTTATCTTTACTCCGTAGCTCAATACGGTATAAACATCAACTGCAATGCTACCATCTTCGTCTGCTTTTATAACAACACCCTTAGAATAATTTTCCTTACCAAGAAGGGCTTGGAAATTGTCTTTGAGGGCATTTTTACTAGCCATACCGACCACACCAAAAATCTCAGTTGCGGCACCACCTACTACGGTTGCAATCACTTCATCTGTCAGTTCGATTTGACCATCTTTTGTATTAATTTTTACAGTCATTTTTTTTACCTCAACTAGTTGATACTCTATTTTATCATATTTCAGCCCAAGTGTAAAAGCAGAATGCTGTATCAGCGGATATTTATACTCAATGAAAATCAAAAAGCAAACTAGGAAGCTAGCCACAGACAGTACTTGAGTACGGCAAGGCGAAGCTGACGTAGTTTGAATTTGATTTTTGAAGAGTATTACTCTATTTTTCAAATGGTTTTATCTCTAGAGCAAAAGAAAAAGACCAGTTAGGTCTTTTCATTTTTATTAAACGCGTTCAACTTTACCTGATTTCAAAGCACGAGCTGAAGCCCAAACTTTTTTAGGTTTACCATCGATAAGAACAGTAACTTTTNGAAGGTTTGGTTTTACGGCACGTTTTGTTTGGTTCATCGCGTGTGAACGGTTGTTTCCTGATACAGTCTTACGACCTGTAAAGTAACATACTTTAGCCATTGTGTTTTCCTCCTATTAGATCTAATATAGCGGATGTGCTAGCACCACATACCGTACTATGTTATCACACTTTCTTGAATTTATCAAGGGCTTATACTATTTTTTTATTTAACGTAGACAACTCCAAGTTTACCAAAAGCGACTTCCCCACGGATAATCAAGGTTTTGCTGGTTGGGGCTACAGGAGCATCTGCCTTAGCTGCGCCAAAGGATGTTTCTACTTTCAAGTCTACACGCCAGTGTTGTGGGACATATACTGTTGCATTTCCGAAAGCCACTTCAATATTTAAAGTCGCAAAATCACCTAACATCTCTGCATTGTCATAGTAGATTTTAGCATCCCCAAACGCGACTTCCACTTGGTCGTCTACAATATCTTGATCTTGCTTATAGAAAGTCCCGCTTCCAAATACGACTTCCTTATCCGTAATGACTGTTTTTTCTCCATTGTACCACCACTTTTTTTCATGCCAGAACTTACTTGAATGTGTCAGATAACCAACACCGAGTACCACTAAGATGCTAGCCCAGATGAGAGAATGATTAGGCACCGGCAACAAGTCATAAGCATAATTTGCAATGATGAGCGCCAGTAAACCTGTAAAAACTGCCGCAGTTAGATGGCGTCTAAGGATGGACTCAATGGACTTATAAGCAAAAAAAACAATTCCTAGCAAAGGCCATATCTTACCATCCAAAGAAGGAATGCCAAAATTTCCTTGCAGCAAGATCCAGGCTGCTAAAACCAATAAAACAATACCAAATGCTTTCTTTTTCATGTCTTTTACCTCATGTTTCTTAGATTTTCTTTTAGGAGGGATTGGTAATGCCGTGAGACATGAACCTCCTTGTGCGTCTGATAAAAGGAAATGGTGCCCGTTCCTGAAAAGGACTTGTCCACCGAGTATATCTGACGGATGTTTGTGATCGTTGACTTGGACACTCGACTAAAATAGCGAGGCAAGATGGACTCCAACTCATAGAGTTTGAGGCGAACCTCATAGGCTTCCTTCTGTGTATGAGCGTAAATCTTGCTCCCTTCTGTTTCAAAGAAGAGAATTTCTGACAGGTCTAGATAATATTCACCTGTCCCCTTGTAAAAAGTCACCCTCGGAGCCTTTGACTCTTGCAAAAGTCGTTGCAAGTCTGCAATTTCATCTGTCAAAGCAGGGGTCTTGATGACAATTTCAATCTCCTCTAAATTGCCGTCAATCTCAATTCGTAACTTCATCACATCTCCTTTCTGACTCTACTATATCAAAGCTAAGTTAGGAATACAAGGGTAAAAAAGCAAGTGGTCAATATGAAGCAGTAAGTGGTTGTAGGACCAGCCTAACTTACATGTCAGAATAGGAAGAAAAGGAACCCCCACACCAGACCACAAGCATAGCCAACCAAGACATCCTTGGGATAATGAACACCCCCTAAAACTCTCACCAAGCCCAGCAAAGCTGAAAAGAGCAGGCATGCTAAGCCAACAGGTAGACTAGCATGCAGACAGGCCATGGAGATAATAGTTGCCGAAAAGACATGGCGACTGGGCATCGACTGTCCCGAACTATCCTTTTCAAGCAGAGGACTGATGTCCCAAGTTTCATAAGGTCGCGGGTAGTTGATTTTCTTACGAAATAGGGACAAGATCACAAAGCCTGATGCAGGAATAAGCACATAAACTCCAACCTGCTGACCAAGTCCTAGTTGCAGGTAAGTGGTGACTAGCAAAATCAGATAGACCAAGGGCATGACGACTGTCATCAACCGATTGAAACTGCGTAACAGAAATAAAAGAGGGGGATGGCTGGTGAGCCTAGAGCTGGTATTTCGATACCATTCTTGATAATTTTTCATTTATAACTCTCATTCATTACCTTGTTTTCGTCTACCGGTGAGACGTTTATCTTCTAGTATAGTGCAGAAAAAGAAGGCCGTCAAGCCTTCTTTAGATTTATTCTTCTGTTTCGTCTTCTGTGAATTGACTATTGTACAAGTCGGCGTAGAAGCCACCTTGCGCCATCAGTTCCTCATGGTTACCTTGCTCGATGATATTGCCATCTTTCATGACAAGAATCAAATCAGCATTACGAATAGTTGACAAGCGGTGGGCGATGACAAAGGAAGTTCTGCCTTCCATCAAACGGTCCATGGCTTTCTGAATCAATTCCTCTGTACGTGTGTCGACTGAGGATGTCGCTTCATCCAAAATCAAGAGCGGTGCATCCTTGAGAAGGGCACGAGCAATGGTCAAGAGCTGTTTTTGTCCAACAGACAAGGTCACGGTGTCATCCAAAACAGTATCGTAGCCATCTGGCAAAGTCATGATAAAGTGGTGGATTCCCACAGCCTTGCTGGCTTCCATCATTCGTTCATCACTGATGCCCGTTTGATTGTAGATGAGATTTTCTCGAATGGTTCCTTCAAAGAGCCAAGTATCTTGCAAGACCATTGAAAAGGCATCGTGTACTTCTGAGCGCTTCATATCCTTGGTATCGACACCATCGATACGGATGCTTCCCTTATCTATCTCATAAAACTTCATCAAAAGATTGACAATGGTTGTCTTACCAGCCCCAGTCGGTCCAANGATTGCGACCTTTTGACCTGCATGAGCTATCGCAGAAAAGTCATGGATGATGGTGCGTTCTGGTGTATAACCAAAGGACACATGATCAAAGACCACTTCTCCTCTCATGCCAGTCAATTGTCTTTCCTTATGGGATTCATCCTGCATCTCAGCTTCACCTAGAAATTCAAAGACACGTCCCATGGCTGCACTCGCTTGTTGTAAGCTCGTAATCCCTTGGGCAATCTGTGACAGGGGTTGGGAGAAGGTCCGAACATAGACCATAAAGGCTACAATAACCCCGATAGTGATATGCCCTTCTAACGCTAGCGCGGCACCAACGATGATGACCAAAACATAGCTAAAATTCCCAACAAAGAACATGGCTGGCATCATGATACCAGAGATAAACTGAGATTTCCAGATGCTGTCGTGCAAGTTTTGGTTTAAACCTGCAAATCTCGCTTTGGAGATGTCTACTGCGTTGTAGCTGGTCACTACATTGTGGCCAGAGTACATCTCTTCCACATAACCATTGACGGCTGCTAGATTATTTTGTTGGGCTTTAAAATAACCCTGTGACTTGGCCATAATTACTGAAACCGCCGCAAAACCAACAAACGTAGAAACAACCGTTACCAGAGCTAAAATCCAGTTCATACTAAACATGGTCACCAAAACAGCAATCAACAAGAAGCTGGCTGAGATAACTGTTCCGAGACTTTGGTTGAGAGATTGCGCCGCCGTATCCACATCATTGGTCACACGAGATAGAGTGTCCCCTTGCGAATGACGATCAAAATAGCCAAGGGGCAAACGATTGATCTTTTCAGCGATTGCTGTCCGCAAGCGTTTTGAAAAATGTTGGATACTTGTTGAAAAGATATAGGCCTGTGTATAGTTAAGGATAGCACCAAGTACATAGAGAATCACTAAAAAGCTAGCAATACTTGAAACAGCCTCTAAATCAATTCCTGTCATCAAACCATCTGAAATCAAGTTGGTAATTTCCTTAATCTTGGTTGGTCCATAAACAGTGATGATGCTTGAACATACAGCTGCTACAACCGCTACTAGTAGGGGAATTTGGAGACCTGCTAGAAAAGGTTTATAATATTTCCAAAAAGACATTTTCTTATTTTCCATGTTCCAATTCCTCCTTCGATAGTTGTGAGTAGGCAATTTCTTTGTAGACTTCGTTGGTGGCTAGAAGTTCCTTGTGGGTGCCTTGTCCCACGACTTTTCCTTGATCCAATACTAAGATCAGGTCAGCATCCATAATGGTAGAAATCCGCTGCGCTACGATGAGCTTGGTCATGGGTTGTGTTTTCTCAGCTAGCTCTTGGCGTAAGATACGATCCGTCTTGTAGTCCAAGGCTGAGAAGGAGTCATCAAAAATGAGAATCTCTGGTTTACGAGCCAAGGCACGCGCAATGGCCAAACGCTGTCTTTGACCTCCTGAGAAGTTGGTTCCACCTTGGGCTACTTCTGATGCAAGTCCTGCTTCCTTATCCTCTATGAAGCTTTTAGACTGGGCCAATTCAAGGGCCTGCCACATAGCAGCCTCGCTTAGAGGAGTTTCTTTGCTCTTACCAAAGTCTAAGTTTCCCTTGACATCTCCAGAAAAGAGCACAGCTTTTTGAGGAATATAGCCGACCTTATTGCGCAGCTCTTCCAAGTTGTAATCTTGCACATCGATACCATCTACTAGAATTTGACCAGATGAGACATCATAAAAACGAGGTATTAGGTTGACTAGAGTAGATTTCCCAGATCCAGTTGATCCGATGAAAGCCACGGTTTGACCTGCTTCTGCTTTGAAAGTGACATGTTCCACGACTGCTTCAGAATTTTTAGAGTAGCGGAAAGTCACATCACGGAATTCCACTTGTCCCTGAACTGAAGGATTCGCTGTCTGTGCATGACTAGGATTCTCAATAGAAGAATGCAGATCCAATACTTGATTGATACGTCCTGCCGAAACCAAGGTACGAGGAAGAACGATAAAGAGTGCTCCCATGAGAAGGAAGCCCATCACGACCTGCATAGCATAAGACATGAAGACCACCATATCACTAAAGAGTGGCAAACGTTCTGCAAAACTTGCATCGTTGATGATATAGGCACCAATCCAGTAAATGGCTAAACTCAATCCACTCGAAATCGCCATCATAATCGGGTTCATAATAGCCATCAATCGATTGACAAAGAGATTGAGACGCGTCACTTCATCATTGGCTGCTTCAAATTTTTCATCTTGGTAATCTTCCGCATTGTATGCACGAACAACTCGAATCCCAGTCAAGCTTTCACGAGTGATGCTATTGAGTTTATCGGTCAATTTTTGGATGACAGATTGTTTTGGAAAGGCCAGAGTCATGAGAACGGTGGTCATCAAGACATTCACAATAACAGCCACGACCACTGCCCAGAGCCAGTATTCCGATTTCCCAAGTATTTTTCCAATGGCCCAGATAGCCATAATCGGCCCACGAGTCACTACCTGTAATCCCATAGTAAAGAGCATCTGAATCTGAGTGATATCATTGGTCGTTCGAGTCAAAAGACTTGGGATTGAAAAACGTTTGATCTCTGTCTGCGAAAAATCCAAAACCTGATGAAATACATCAGTGCGTAGATGGGTTGTATAGGATGCTGCAACGCGAGCGGCAAAGAAACCAACCATAACAGATGAAAAGAAAGCCAATAAAGACAAACCAATCATCTTCGCAGCTGGTGACCAGAGTGCATCCAACTGCGTTCCAGACGTTCCGAGTAACTCTGTAATTTGTGAAATATAGGTCGGCACTTCTAACTCGAGATAGACCGAGAAACAAGTGAAAAGAACAGTGAGTAGGATCATCCCCCACTCTTTTCCTGTAATACGTTTAGCAAGTTTCTTCATTCTCTCCTCCTATTCTTTCTACATTAGCCTGTAGTTGTCCGAGAACTTCTTCAAAAATGGCTAGCTTTTCCTTTGAAATTCCTTCCAGTAGGCTACTGGCAACCCGATCAAAAAGCGCCTTAACTTCTTGCATCTGAGATCGTGATTTGTCGGTCAAACGAACAAATTTTGCTCGTTTATCACTTGGACAGACCTCTAACTCGACTAAATCATTTTGTACCATACGCTTGACCAAGTTGCTAGCAACTGACTTGGTGATATTGAGTTCTGTCTCAATATCCTTGATAAGCGTTAGTTCCTGATCATGCTCACGACGGTCTAAAAACTGCAGGACCTGCCCTTGCGGTCCCCCCATAAATTCAATACCGCGACGTTTGGCTTCTTTCTGCAACATCAGGTGGACCTGGTACCCAAAACGTTTAAAAATCAACAACGATTTGTCCATGATTGCTCCCTTCTCATGATTTTATATAGTTCTCTGGAGAACTAATTTAGTTTCCATAGGAACTATTTTATCACTTTCGGAGGAGATGTCAAGAAAAAAGTTCCCTAGAGAACTATTTTAGTCTGAATTGACATTGGAGAATATTTTCTCTATAATAAGCACTAGCTACCGTGGATAGGAATCCATTCACTTGATGAAGGGAGAAAATGTTCAAATGAAACCAGAAGAACAAAAAGTTTTAGGGATTTTAGCAACCATTTTTGGAGCCATCGCACTTTTAGGGTCCTGGATCCCGTTTATTAACTATCTATCGTTTTTCATCGCTATTGTCGCGTTGATCTTAGGTATTATCGGACTTATTGCCAATCTCAAAAAACGGAAAACAATGGCCATTATCGGAACATCCCTCGCAGTTGCTTCTGTTGTACTTTTCTTTACGGCCCAGATACTGTACGCTAATATCTACAAAGATTTTGCCAGGGAATTTAACCGCTCTTACAGAGAGGCGAGTGCCTCCATTGACCGCGAAGAGGAAGGCGACTTGACAGATGATAGCAGCGATTTCATCCCTGAAGAGGAGGAAGAGGATTCCTTCACTTGGACCCAAGAACAGTTCGACGCTTTAATCAAAGGCGACCTGGATAACAAAGGAAAAGGTGGTACCAACTACAAGGATATTATCAAAAAGCATGGACTACCAGATTCCGAGTTTGATTCAATCATTGAGGGCTACGACACCAAGAAAATTACCTATATTGGCATTGATGATAAAATCAAGACCGTTACTCTGACCTTTGTAAAACAGGATGATGGTCAACTCTTACTAGTTCATAAAATAGCTGTAGGCCTAGGAGAAAGCCAGCAGCAAAGAGATTCTGGAATCAGAGTCTAATCTCAAATATAAAAAGCGAACAGCTAGCAAGTCTGTTCGCTTTTTATTAGAATCCATCGACATTTGTGTAGATCTTTTGGACGTCCTCATCATCTTCAAGAACGCTGTAAAGTTTCTCAAAGGTTTCCAAATCTTCACCTGACAACTCAACTTCTGATTGAGGAATCATTTCCAATTCAGTAACTTGAAATTCTTCGATACCAGACTCACGAAGGGCAATGATAGCCTTATGAAGGTCTGTTGGAGCTGTGTAAACAGTGATTGTCCCTTCTTCTGCTTCTACATCATCCACATCAATGTCTGCTTCAAGCAACAATTCAAAGATAGCATCCGCATCATCACCAGCAAATACGATAACACCCTTGTTGTCAAAGAGGTAAGAAACAGAACCTGAAGCACCCATGTTTCCGCCATTTTTTCCAAAAGCAGCACGAACGTTCGCAGCTGTACGGTTGACGTTTGAAGTCAAGGTATCCACAATCAGCATAGAACCATTTGGTCCAAATCCTTCGTAACGTCCTTCTGTAAAGGTTTCGTCTGTGTTTCCTTTTGCCTTATCGATAGCCTTATCAATAACGTGTTTTGGCACTTGCGCTTGTTTAGCACGATCGATAACGAATTTCAAAGCAGTGTTTGATTCTGGATCTGGTTCCCCTTTTTTCGCTGCTACATAGATTTCTACACCAAATTTTGCATATACTTTAGAGTTAGCTCCATCTTTAGCCGTTTTCTTGGCTACGATATTGGCCCATTTACGTCCCATTAGGAATCTCCTTTTTTCACATTTTAATCTTTCTTATTATAACACAAGTCTAGCTGATTTTCACTAGAGGAAATGGATTTTCTTTTGCAAAGCAAGCTAGAATTTCCCTCCGACTGCTACGATTTTCTTGCCTTCTTTTATCCAAGGGTGTCGGGAAAGGGAGAAGTAAAGTTGGACAGTCATCACAACCCAGAGTAGCGGTTCACAGAGAATAACACCTGTGTAGCCTGTCCAAGGAATAATCCAAGCTACGAAAATAATTTTCCCAAACAACTCGATAAAGCTAGATACGAGGGGCAAGAGTTTTTGCCCTAGTCCCTGCAAGCTATTTCTATAAATCAATAAAAGACTTAAAAATGGATAAAATACAGAACTGATACGTAAGTACAAGGTCCCGTTTTCTACCAAGTAGCTGTCTGTCGAACTCGCCAAGAAAGAAACTAGGCTAGGACTAGCAAAAAATAGGAAAACACAGGCAAAGGCTGCCCAAGACATACTCAAATAGCTCCCTAAACGAAGACCTTGGACAATACGTTCGGGACGTTTCGCTCCAAAGTTTTGAGAGATAAAAGTCGTCATCGATGCTGAAATAGCCGTCATTGGTAATAAGGCAAAGGCCATGATTCGCCGTGCTGCCGTTTGAGCACTGATAATGACTGCACCAAAACTATTGACAGAGGATTGCAAAATGACACTCCCGATAGAGACGATTGACCCCATCAGACCCATGGCTAGTCCCTGCTCCAAGAGATCCACATAGAGAGCCTTATTCCATTTGAAATGTTTGAGACCCGGAAGAAGCTCTGGAACACTCTTACGAATATAAAAATAACAGAGGATTGCTGACAAACCCTGCGAGATAATGGTTGCAAGACCCGCAGACTGAACTCCCAGATGCAGTTGCGTAATAAAATACAAATCCAAGATCACATTAACGATAGCTGAAAAGATAAGAAAAGCAAGAGCCGCAAGGCTATCGCCAATCGAGCGCAGTAAGCCTGCAAAAAGATTGTAAGCAAAACTAACCCCTACACAGGTAACAATCATGGAGATGTACTCATAGGATTGAGGAAGGATTTCTACAGGTGTCTCTAAATATTGCAAGAGTGGATAAAGACCGAAGAAGCCTATCAGCATGACAAGAGCACTCAGGATGGTACCCAGAATCCAAGTTGCTGCAACAGCTTCTTTAATCTTAGCAAAATTACGAGCACCGTAAAGACGAGCGATGACAACTCCCATCCCATTTCCAACTCCGAGGGCAAAGCCGATAATCAGATCAAAGATAGCCGTCGTTGCTCCTACTGCTGCTAGGGATTCTTGTCCAAGGAACCGCCCTACAATCAAGACGTCAGCTGTATTATATAGTTGTTGGAAGATATTGGACAACAGAATTGGAAGGGCGAAGCTCAAAAGTGAGGGAAGAATGGAGCCATGAATCAGGTCCACTGTTCGTTTTTTATTCATAAGGATATTATATCAGCTTTCCAGAGGACCGACAAGATTCTTTAACGAATCCTGAAATCAATTGCTTACAGAGAGACAATTTGCTATAATCAAGAAAAGGAGGTCATTTATGAGTTTGACCAGTCAATTAATAACCGATGTGTTTCCAGATCTTGATAAAGTTGAAAAGCTAAATAACGAAGCTTTCCCCGAGGAAGAACGAGTCCCTCTTTCTGAGTTTTTGCGCTACCAGGACCGAGATGACGCCCACTTTTTTGCTTTTTATAACGAAGAAGAATTTGTTGGCTTTGCTTTTGCCATCTCCAACCAAAAGGCCTTCTATATTAGCTTTTTCGCCATCATGCCTCACTTAAGAAGTCACGGGTATGGGAAGGAAATTATCGACAAACTAACTGATTTTTATCAGCGGACCATGTTGCTTGAAGTGGAGCGATTGGATGAAGAATGCGATAACTTGGAACAAAGAAAAGCTCGTATGAGCTTCTATCAACAAAATGGCTTTAAAACAGCTAACGCTTTTCTAGAGTATGATGGCTTGAGTTTTGAAATTCTCTACCGCGGTGACCATTTCGACGAGGAAGCCTATCGCGACATCTTCCAAAAATTACAAGATGAGCATTATTTTGATTTTCATATCAAATACAGACGCTTTAGTGATCATTAGTTGTTTCAAGGAAGAGAAGTCTAATGAACTTTCTCACAATAAAACGCATAATATCAAGGTTATGAATACCTGATATTATGCGTTTTTATGATGGCTCTATAATATTTGTAGTGGGTAAATCCCCCAATAATTGACTCATAGTCTTAAGAACTTAAGCTAAATACAACCATTCTTTCACTCAATCCCCATCTTCGCTGCTTTCTCTGCATGGATAACTGTTGTGTCATAAAGAGGAAGAGCTATATCAGATTGCTTTACTAGAAGACCAATCTCTGTACAGCCTAGGATAACGGCTTCTGCACCAGCACTTTTTAAATCGTCTATAACGGTAAGATATGTCTGTTTTGAACTTTCTCTGATATCTCCCAGACAGAGTTCATCATAGATAATCCGATTGACGTCCGCAATGCCTGCTTGGTCTGGAATCAGCACTTCTAGCCCAGATTCTAGTAATTTCTCCTTGTAAAAGTCTTGGGTCATGGTGTACTTAGTCCCCAAGAGTCCAACCTTTCGAATACCATCATCTACCAGGGCTTGAGCAGTTGCTTGCGCAATGTGCAAAATTGGAATTGCAATTTTCTTCTGAATCTGCGGCGCAACCTTGTGCATGGTATTGGTACAGATGACGATAAAGTCCGCACCCGCCTGCTCTAAGCGCTGGGCAATGTCCGCCAGCACCTGCGCACTCTTGTCCCAGTCTCCAACAGCCTGATAATGCTCAATCTCTGCAAAATCCACACTGTAAAGCAGGATTTTAGCAGAATGCAGACCGCCTAGTTCCCTTTTGATAGTTTCGTTGATAATTTGGTAGTAAGAAGTAGTGCTTTCCCAACTCATACCCCCGATTAAACCGATTGTTTTCATCGTCTAATTAAACTCCTCCTTGTTAATGATTGCCAATGAATTGTACAATATGCTACTGTGAGATCTGTTTCCGACGGCAATCGCAAACAACACTTCCGTGATAGTCGTCTCTTTACATCCTTCCACAAAGGGATCACTAATAATATAGTTTATATTCATAGTGATAGGTGGAATAAGTTAACAAAAAACCTGTTGTATTATACCGTAAGAAAAAATGTGGTAGTTATTCAAACGGGCTGTCCTCATTATACTACTAAAATCCCTTACTTACAATATATTATTCCCAACCTAAAATATCTGATTGCCAAATTCTCAACTTGTTCATTCTATTCTTTAAACAAAACTAGGAGAACTGAGCATACTGCTCTGCAAGTTTGCCTTATTTTGAAATATCATAAAGATTATGGCGGCGAAAAACTACTAAATAAAGTAAGAAAATAATCCATAAAATTGGAAGCCCCAAATTCACCAGAGAAAGACCAGCTGTAAACGGCATAGTCTTAAACAGAATAAATAAGATAAGGAGTAAAACAACTAACACAATGAAAGAGGGGGCGTTTCCAACTGTAACAGAGACATTGTCATTTTCTTTGATATCTAGAAGTAATGTCTGACTTGTAAATCCCAGAATGTCTTTAATATAAAGAGAATGTTTTCCTGCCGATAGTTCAATTTGCTTATCTACAATTGCAGTAACTTTGCCTTGATTGACATCGTCCACTATCAGATAAAGCAAGCCTCTGTCATTGACAAAACTTAATTTTCTATGAAGTTGCAAAACAGCCATAATAAATACCTCCTAACGACCAATATTATATATGTTTTAAAAATTGAATATAGGCAGATGCGCTTCTCTCAATTTCTTACTTTGTTGAAACCGGGTGTCCTCTCTGAACCATAAAAAGCAAAGAAATCACGATAATTTCAGTGACAATAAAAATTTAAATAAAATCTTAAAAGGAACTAATCCCTGCTCAAGAGTATAATAATATTTCCCATCAGGTTGATAATCCTTTTCCTAAATCCCAGCAGATACTGCTAATGCTATTTTTCTCCTCTGTAATTTATCTCCTCCATTTTTACCATAAGGCCAACCATAAATTAATACATTATCTATACACTTTTTAGCAATGACGGACTAGAAAAATTAAATATAGGAAATTGAAAAACTAAGTTTTGATGAGATTCAACTAATTACTATTCTCTTTTTTTATTTATAGTACCTTCTGGGCATTCTTTATATAATTCATGAAATTGTATATTCTTCTAGATATTTCCCCAATTCCTCAATCCAACGTTTATTAATGGTTGAATGTTCCATATCTGAGTGTGTCACTATGATTAATGTTTTCATCTATATTTTTCTCCCTATTTATTAGGTACTGAATTATCAAATTAGGTACACAAATTCCTCATAGATACTTCATAAGATATTATTCAATTTAGACATTTCTGAGCTCTATGATTTAGTTTTTCTTCCTATTTTTTGAATTAAGAAATCATCAATCTTTGTCCGGTGTTGTGATTTCATTTGTCAATTACTTCACCATCAGAGCCGTTAGCAGCTATAATTATCCTACTTTAACAGCTAGTTGTTTTGAGGAAATAAAAATAGCAAATCTGTTAGTGTGGCAAGACAATTTCTATCATTTTAACCAATATTCTCTATTCCCTATTTCAAATACTTATCGGTGTTTTATTGGTTTTTACGAATGGTATGATAAATTAGTGAAGTAGGATAATTTTACNTACTACAGAAATTATGAAACTATTTTTAGATACGCTGTAGGACTCTATCTCAGATTACCCAAAGGAATAGAATTTCCCGATTCATGCAT
>NZ_RJNY01000010.1:0-81081 GCF_003942795.1 Streptococcus mitis | reverse complement strand
CACATTTCCCGCCCAAAATAACATTATTAAGTTTAGAATTATCAATCCCCATCTTAAAAAATTCCATAAGAAATTATTATTAATTCTAACCTCATTTTTTGAACGTTCCCAATCATATTTCAAGAGTAACCTTAAATACTGACTGAGTATTTGCGATTTTTCTTCTGAGTAATCAAAATCATTTAAAAGGTCCCAAATATGTCCATCTTTCATGTAATACTCATTAGTATATTTAATATTTCTACAATAGCCGTATGGATTGATTTGTGTTCTAAGACTATTTACTGCAGATTCCCTATTTTCTCCATTTAGCAAATCAACAATTATCAACTTTATGTTTTTTCTCCATTCAGAGCGTTCTTTAGTAATATAATCAAGTTGATTTCTTTTACTATTATTAACAAACACTAAAATCGCACTCAAGATAGCCCCTATTCCTGCTCCACTAATTAGAGTAATAATCTGGCTTGTTTCCAATCCTCTCACCTCGCTTTCGAAATTCTTCAATACATCCCAACTGTTCGATTTTCTCGAACAGTTCAACTATCAACTTCTAGCTTCCCACTCACTCCTCAGCAAGCCATATATCAAACTGTCACAACGATTGCCTTGGGCATCTTTGCGTTCTCTTATGCGAGCTTCGAGGGTAAAGCCTAATTTTTCCGCGACTCGTTGACTTTGGGCATTGTAGCCAAAGCAAGTCATCTCAATCTTATGAAGACCCAGTTCTTTAAAAGCTAGGTCAATCAAGGCACGCGCTGCTTCTGGAACATAACCTAGACCCCAATGGTCTGGATGTAAGATATAGCCAATCTCCAAGACATCATCCTCGTGACGACGAGGGAAATCAACAGAGCCGATGACCTTATCGGTTCCTTTAACGACAATTCCATAGCCCGCTGGGAGATTGTTCTTTTCATTACGCTCGGGCAGAATATGCTCCAGATAATAAATCTCATCTTCCAAGCTCTTGACGGGGTGAAATGCTGCTGGATAGGCGACCTCTGGGAGACTGGCGTAGGCATGGATATCCTCGGCATCAGCCACTGTTCGGACTCGTAAAACGAGACGTTCTGTTTCGATTCTTTCTGGCAACTCTGCTCTTGTCATCCTTCTACCTCGCTTTCTACAAAAAATCGTCCCTGCCATATCCATGACAGGGACGAATGTGCTTATCCGCGGTACCACCCAATTTCGGGCAAAGCCCGCAACTCTCGTCTTTAAAACAAAAAGACATTTTTATTTCATTTTCAGTCATTAGCAACTAGTTTTGACACATTTGTGGACTTCTCAGCACCGCCACTTTCTGTAAAATGTGGGATTCAAAACACCTCTAATGGCTCTATTGTAGCAAGTTTTTCTCGGAAATGCAAGGGGCAAGAAAGATTACTTGAAGCTGATTCCGTGCTCTTTTAATTTCTTAATGGTAGCTGGGCCAATTCCTTTCAAGGCAAGGAGTTCTTTTTCAGTCCAGTTTTTAAAGTCAGCAGCCGACTTGATCCCCTCATCATAGAAAGTCTTAGCACGATCTACTGAGAGGCCACCCAAAGTAGCTGCGAAATCTTCTACTGAATTGGCTACTTTTTGAGCTTGTTCCTTGGTCGCTTCTACTGCTTGTTCCACTTTTTTAGAGACAACTTTTCCTGCTTCGCTGGCAGATTTTTCTGCGTGTTTCACGACTTTTTTGGTCTCTTCGACAACTTTGGTCACCGTACTTGAAAAGGCACCTGAGCGACGAAGGCTATTTCGCAATTGTTTTTTACGTTGGAGTTTCTTTGACATGATAAAATCCTTTCAATAAAAAATCCCTGCTCTGACAAGGATTTAATAAAGATATTCTATCAAGATTTTGGGAAAAAATCAAGAAAGTATCTGTATTTTAATAGTTTCGCTCACCAAACAATCCTTCTGGCAAATCATGGAATCCCTTGCCTGCCTTGAAATTTTCGAACTTACCAAGCAAGAACTGGTAGGCATCCAAGCGACTTTCGTAGCGAATCATGGTATCTTTGGCACGTTCGTCTTGGTCTTCTTCGTAGACCTTTTGACTTTCCTTGTGCGCCATGTCGTTGATCATGATCTGGGTATTGACCCAAGCTTCAAATTCCTTCATAAATTCCTGTTCGTAACTCATTGATTCTCCTTATTCTAATCCACGGAAGAAGTCCGTATCAATCTCTCGGTAGGGCTGGATATCCTGAACATACTCCAACACGCCTTGGAATTCCCCGTTTTCATCGTGTACCGCAGCATAGGTAATGTGGACAAACTTGCCTCGCGAATCTGACTTGAACCACATTTCATACTTGTCCTTGACCCCTTCACGAAGACCTTGCATAACGGCCTTCACCTTTTCTAGATATTTGGGCGGATGGCAGAGTTCTACATTGCGCCCGACTTGGGACGGCGTCCGTTTGAAAATCATCTCATCAGCTGGCGTATTGTCATTGTAATACTGAAAAATATCGTCTTTATTGACAAAAGTGATCTCCATAGGGAGGTGATTGAGGATGAGATTGGCCTGCTCGACGGAGAGATAACCATTGCCAAAAGCCTGTTGACTATGACGGTCCAGCACTGCTTCCTTTTCCTTAGGGGTAAAGGTAATGGTGAACTGGCCTTCTGGTGTATCGATAACTTGCTGAACTTGACCTTCAGCCGTGTCCAGCTGCACGGGCTCCTCTGCACTCTTTTCCTCAACGAAACTCTGTCGTTCTGGCACCCATTTCTCGGACGGACGAATGATGGCATAGCCGTAGGCATTGCTCTCCTCCGCAATCTGAATCCAGTCATCCTGGGTGAAAGACTCAAGGAGAATCATGAGGAGGATGGACTCTTCCTTGAAAATCATACTTTCAAACTCTGTCGCAAAAGCTTCAAAGGCCTCCTTTACAGTGGAAATCGCCACTTCTGGTAGTGCCTTAGCCGTCGCTAGAGCTGTCTGAAAGAGTTCTCTGATCTGATCGTCCACTCCCCACATGACTTTAGGAGGTGAATCGTGACCATAGCGCTCCATGATGGGAAAAAAGAGCTCTTCCTTGCGCTGATAATGGATGTCAAATTGCCCCAACAGCCCCATTTGACGTACCAAGCCCTTGCGCATCTCTGCCAGCATTTCCTCATCTTCCATAGACTCATAGGTATCCAACAGTCTCCGAATGCGAATCAAAGCTGCACGGAGAGCTAGATTTTCATCCTTGAAGACGCGAACGGGGTGGCCAGGATGCTCGGTATCCTCTACTTCGACACCCTTAACTGCATTTTTAAAAAGATTAGCATGGACATCACATAGATCCATGACATCTTCAAAGGTGACACCTGAGTCTGAGTTCATCAGCTCGTGCTCCATGAGGGAAATCTCGATGGCTGACACACCTGTAAAGGTCGCATCAAAACGCTCCTGAACTGACTCAGGAGAGGCGCCATTGTGCAATTCTAACAAAATATCCCGTAGTATATGAATCCGTTCATCTGCCATTAGTCTAATCCAATCACTTCGTAGCCATTCGCTTCCAGTGTACGAACAATCTTGTCCATAGGAGTTCCTTCCAGCTTAGAACCCTGCTTCAGCGATACTTTGCGACCGACTGTGTTGCGCATCAAGGGATTAGCAAGCGGTTTAAAACCGAGCTCAACTAGGATTTCCAAGACTTCTGGATGCTTGTCCACCACTTCTGCAACGGGAATTGACACATCTATGATATTATCCATGACGACCTCCATGTATGTTCTAAAATGATTTTACTGCTTATATTATACCATATGGGAAGAGATTAAAAAACTAGCAGTGGTGTTCCTGCTAGTTTCTTTCATTTCAAGTTATTCCTTATCATCTGGCTTTGCTAACCAGTGAGCCGTATCCATTAACTTATCTACAAGAAATAACTTTCCTAGACCAACAACAAGATTGTCATCTTTTTTCATTGTTTTCATCACTTTTAAACCCTGCATCGTAAAAAAGTAATTCCCGTAAGTTTTGGCTAGAATTTAATGAATCCCATATTACCTTCCCTCGTCTAACTGCAGTTTCTAGCTGATTGCTATACCAGACTAGCTAGTTATTGATAAGAAATCATTTCATCTCACTCTTTCCAATTTCTATACTATCATACAAGCTGAGTTNTATAAAGCTTTTTAACATTTTTTTACTCTAGAGAGATTCTCCAGTATTTTTTATTGCCATTTCTCCACCAAAAAAGAGGGTGTCCCCTCTTGCTTAATTCTTATCCAGATTGCGTAACATCTCGTCAATCTTGTTTCCATATTCAATGGATTCGTCTTTGACGAAGGTTAAATCTGGGATTTTGTACAATTTCAAATTGCGACCAAGTTCACGTTTGATGGTACCAGTTGCTTTTTCAAGCCCGATTTGAGCTTTTTGGTTATCCGAAGCAAGGTTACTCAAAATGGTGTAGTAAACCTTGGCAACAGACAAGTCACCCAGCATCTGAACATCTGTAATGGTCACACCTTGGACACGCGGATCACGGACTTTCTTTTGCAAAATCTCATTGACTTCACGCTTGATTTCCATGCCCACACGATCCGTACGGAAATGATTTGCCATGATATTCCTTTCTCTACTTTGAACCAAAAGCTAGGCCAGCAGACCTAGCTATTTCTAGAAGATAGAGGAACTAGAGCCATTTGAATCTAGGAAACAAGCCTTAGATAGAACTAAGGGTTCATCAAGACGCTGTTGACGACGAGTCAAACTGGCTATCGTTTCTCTATTATCTCTTGATTTCTTCCATGACATAGGCCTCAATCACATCATCAGTCTTGATATCATTGTAGCCATCAATCATCAATCCACCTTCACGGCCGTTTGTAACTTCTTTGACGTCATCTTTGTAGTGTTTCAAGCTGGCGAGTTCACCGTCATAGATAACAACACCATCACGAATAACACGGACTTTAGAGTCACGGGTAACTTTACCACTCGTAACCATGAATCCACCGATAGTTCCCACTTTAGATACCTTGAAGGTTTCACGGATGATTGCTTCACCGATAACTTTTTCTTCGAATTCTGGATCAAGCATCCCTTTCATGGCTTCTTCCATCTCTTCGATAACCTTGTAGATAATGCTGTGGAGACGGATTTCTACATCATCTTCTTCTGCTTGTTGACGCGCTTGTGGTGTAGGGCGCACGTTGAAACCGATGATAAAGGCATTTGAAGCTTCCGCAAGGGTCACGTCAGATTCATTGATGGCACCGACCGCTGAGTGAACGATGGTAACTTTGACACCTTCTACGTCAATCTTTTGAAGTGAGGCAGAAAGGGCTTCAACAGAACCTTGTACGTCGGCCTTGATGATAACGTTAACAGACTTGAGCTCACCTGCTTTAAGCGTATCAAAGAGGTTTTCAAGGCTGACACGTTGGGTTACTTGACGTTGCTTCATAAGAGCACGTTTCGCACGTTCTTCACCTGCTGCACGCGCAGATTTTTCATCTTCGTAAACAGCAAAATGGTCACCCGCCATTGGCGCTTCGTTTAGACCTGTGATAGAAACTGGTGTTGATGGACCTGCAACCTTAACACGACGACCAAGGTCATTGGTCATGGCACGGACACGACCGAAGGTATTCCCGACAACGATTGGATCTTGGACATTCAAGGTACCTTGTTGCACAAGAAGGGTTGCGACCGCACCTTTTCCTTTATCCAAGCGAGCCTCGATAACTGTACCGATCGCACGAACTGTTGGGTCGGCCTTGAGTTCTTGGATTTCAGCTACAAGTAGGACCGTTTCCAAGAGTTCATCGATATTTTGGTTGAATTTTGCTGAGATTTCTACAAACTCAGAATCTCCACCCCAAGCTGTTGACATAACACCGTGTTCAGCCAATTCACCGATAACGCGTTCTGGGTTGGCACCTGGTTTATCAATCTTATTGATGGCCACGATAATTGGAACGTTGGCCGCTTTTGAATGGTTGATGGCTTCGACAGTTTGAGGCATAACCCCGTCATCTGCCGCTACAACCAAGATGGTAATATCGGTAACAGAGGCACCACGCGCACGCATAGATGTAAAGGCCGCGTGTCCTGGTGTATCAAGGAAGGTAATCTTCTTGCCATTTTCCACAATTTGGTAGGCACCGATATGCTGAGTGATACCACCTGCTTCTCCTGTCGCAACACGAGAATTACGAAGGGTATCCAAAAGTGTTGTCTTACCATGGTCAACGTGTCCCATGATGGTGACAACTGGTGGACGCTCAACCAATTCATCTTCATTGAGATAGCCATCTTCGACAAAGAAACGTTCGATGTCGGCATTATCCACTTCAACCTTTTGTTTAGCTTCGATACCGTAATCCACCATGAGGAGTTCAATGGTCTCTCCATCCAAGGATTGGTTTTGTGTGGCCATAATTCCCATCATGAAAAGCTTCTTAACGATTTCAGCTGGTTCACGTTTGATACGTTTTGCGATTTCCGCAACAGTCATACCATCTGTATATTCGAATTCTGTTGGCAATTCGTGGAACTTACGCTCTGTAACAGGTTTTGGAGTCTGATTACGATTGTTCTTGTTATTGCCTTTTTTGTTCTTCTTATTGTTATTCCAGTTACTATTTCTTTGATTTCTCACTTGATTCTGACTACTTCGATTCTTTTGTTGTTTTCTAGGACCACCTTCTTCGTGATCATAATCATCACGTTCTTTGTCTGGTCGAGCTTGTTTTTTACGACGTGTATCCACTGGTGCTTCTTTCGCTACAGGAGCTACTGTTACGACTGGCTGCGTTTGTTCAGCTAGCTTAGCAGCTTCTTCAAAGATTTCCTCTGGCTCCTTGCGTTTATTAGCTTGAGCCAAGGCTTCTTTGGCAGCTTGCGATTGTTTGAAGCGCTCCTCGCTTGAGCGTGCGTACTCTGCATTTTGCTCTGCTTTTAGGGCCGCTGCACGGGCTTTAAAGTCAACACGTGGTCCAGCTTGTTTTGGCTGGAAGTCTTGTTGCTGACGGCGATTATTGCCACGATTCCCTTGACCTTGTGGTTTTTTCCCTTGGTCGTTAAATCGGCGATTGTCGCGGTTTCCTTGACCAGGTTTTCCACCATTACGACCGTCATTTTTCTGACGGTTACCGTTTTGTTGTTGGTCACGGTTGTTGCCCTTGTTTTGTTTGCGTCGCTCTGCCTGCTCTTTGGCACGCGCCTCACGCTCCGCCTTGAAGTTTCGACTCTGTGGTCTTGCGGCCACTACTTTTTCTTCCTTAGGAGCTGCAGGTGTAGCTGATTTGCTTTCTTCCTTAGCGGCTACTGGTTTAGCTGATACAGACTTTTCTGCTTTCTTTTCTACACTTGCTTTTGGTGCTGCAGGTTTTGCTTCTGCCTTAGGAGCAGGTGCAGGTTTAAAGCTAGCTGCGATTTGCTCAGCAGCAGCAGCTTCCACACTCGATGAGTGGCTTTTCACATCCAAGCCCAACTCTTTTGCACGCGCTACAACTTCTTTACTTTCTTTTCCAAGTTCTTTTGCGATTTCGTACAATCTTTTCTTAGACAAATCATGTCCTCCTCTTCTATTCCATAAGAGACCTCATTTTCTTTGTAAATCCAGCATCTGTCACAGCCAAAACCCTTCTCGGTTTCCCGACTGCTATGCTTAATTCCAGTGTTGAAAACACGGTTATAACTTCTACTTGATAATAGTCACTTTTGTCTTGAATCTTCTTGGTCAGATTGGGACCAGCATCATGGGCTAGAAAGACTAACTTGGCTTTCTGGTCTTGGATGGCTTTAACCACCAATTCCTCTCCTGATATGATCCGGCCTGCTCGTTGAGCAAGTCCCAAGAGATTACTTATCTTTTGCTTATTCAAGTCCTAACTCTCTTCTTTTCACTTTGTGATCCACATAGGCGATCAACTCGTCATAAAAGCTTTCTTCCACTTCCATGTTAAAGCTACGGTTAAAGACTTTCTTCTTTTTTGCCTCTAGGGCTTCTGTATTGTCTAGCTTGATATAAGCGCCACGGCCATTGGCCTTGCCTGTCGGATCGATAAAAACCTGTCCTTCTTTGTTCTTGACAATGCGGAGCAAATCACGCTTATCAATCACTTCGTTGGATACAACAGACTTGCGCAAAGGGATTTTTCTTGTTTTCATCTTTCCCTCCTCTAGCAGCTTTTATTCTTCTGTCAATTCGTCCGCAGCTGCGTAATCCACTTGACCTGCTTCTTCCATAGCTTCAAATTCGCTGGCAGACTTGATATCGATACGGTAACCCGTCAAGTGAGCTGCTAAGCGAACGTTTTGTCCACGACGACCGATTGCAAGAGAAAGCTTGTTATCAGGTACAACGACCAAGGCACGTTTACTGTCGTTTTCATCAAAGATAACTTGGTCAACCTCTGCCGGTGCGATGGCATTGTAGATAAACTCAGCTGGATCTGCTACCCACTCAATAACGTCGATGTTTTCTTCGACAGGAATCATACGATCACTCTTGGCATCATAGCGAGCTGGGTGGAATTTGCTGGTGATTTTCTTGATGTTGGCACCACCACGCCCAACGATTGTCCCGATAGCGTCCACGTTTGGATTGTGGCTACGAACGGCAACTTTCGTACGGTCACCAGCTTCACGAGCTACGCTCATGATTTCAACAGTTCCATCGTAGACTTCTGGAATTTCTTGCTCCATCAAGCGTTTGATCATTTCAGGATGGCTACGGCTAACAAAGACGTTGACACCACGAGGGTTGTCTTCAACCTTGTAGACATAAACTTCGATACGATCGTGGGAAGCAAAGACTTCTCCAGGGATTTGGTCTTGTTTGGACAATTGAGCTTCGATGCTACCAAGGTTAACATAAATGAAACGGTTGTCGAAACGTTCTACTGTACCTGACATGATTTCTTGTTCATGTTCTTTATAAGTATTGTAAGTGATAGCACGTGTTTGCTTGCGCATTTTTTCCATGATGGTTTGTTTAGCAGATTGGGCTGCTACACGACCAAACTCAGCAGGTGCTTCTTCAAACTTGATTTTGTCACCAAGCTCATAGGCTGAATTAATGGCAAGAGCATCTTTCAAGCTAATTTCCAAACGGCTATCAAATACTTCATCAACAACTTCACGGACAGTATAAACTGTAAAGTCACCTGTTTTTTCGTTGAAGTCAATAGCTACGCTGTCAGATTGACCATAGCGTCTGCGATAAGCGGAACGAAGCGACTCTACTACTGCGTCGATGATATCTTCTTTTTTGATTCCCTTGTCTTCTTCCAAAATGCGGAAGGCCTCTAGCATTTCTTTACTCATGTTCTTTTTACTTTTGAATCCTCAAAAGCTATCCTTTCTTTTCTATAGTTTTACTGCTAAACGTGCTTTTGATACTAAACTGTATGGAATTTGGACGGTTTTCTTACGTGTCTTGTCCATATACTCCATGGTCAACTCGTCCTCTTCAAAGGATACCAAGGTTCCTTCAAAGACTTTTTGCTTATCGATGGCTTGGTAGAGTCCGACATGGATGTATTTCCCAACTGCTCCAGCGACGGCATCCTTGGTTTTCAAAGGACGTTCCAAGCCTGGACTGGTGATTTCTAGGAAATATTGTTCTGGGAAGGGATCAGGCTTGATAGTATCAAGAACAGGACTGATGATTTCTGTCAGGTCTGCCGTGTCGTTCAAGGTAATTCCTTCGGGTTTATCTACAAAAATACTGAGAATCATGTCACTGCCAATCTTTCCATACTCGATATCCACGAGCTCGAAAGGCGCTTGGATGACAGGTTCTACAACTTCTCTGACTAATTCTACGATTGTTGCGATTGCGTCCACCTCCTCATAAGCAAGAGGCGAAGATATTTCCCCGCCTCTCTTTCTCATATTCTTACTATCAGTATAGCACGTTTGTCAATTTATGTAAAGCATTAGCACTCAACCAGCTGGTTTTCAAGCTATTTCTTAAAATTCTGCTTCAACTCGGTAGATCACTTGACCTTTGCTGGAGAATTTTTGCTCATACTCTGTCATGACATTGCCTTCAAAATCACTGGCATGCAAGTCCAGCCAAACCCCATTGAGTTTCATCCCATACTGAGAAAAGCTCACCAGGCTGTACTCAAATAAGCCACGGTTATCCGTCTTGAAATGGATTTCCCCATTCTCAGGCAAGATGCGCTTGAAGGTATCCAAGAAACTCTTGTAAGTCAAACGACGCTTTTCATGGCGTTTTTTAGGCCAGGGATCTGAAAAGTTTAGGTAGAGACGATCAATCTCACCGTCTTCAAAGTAGTCTGTCAAATCTGAACCATCGACCCACAGCAATTTGATATTGGGCACTCCAACTTCAGGCACCTTGTCCAAGGCATAACTCAATACCGACTTTTGAATGTCAATCCCGATGTAGTTGATGTCAGGATTTTGCTTGGCCATCCCGGATACGAAGGCTCCTTTTCCACTTCCAACTTCAACATGAATAGGATGATCATTTCCAAACAAGTCTCGCCATTTCCCTTTTGCTTCCAAGGGATTGAGGACCACATACTGGGGATTCGCCTCCAGTAACTCTGTCGCCCCTTTACGATTTCTAACTCTCATCTCTTCTTTCCATACTTGTCACGGAAGACACGCAAGGCGTAAATCTCCCGGTTTACATTGTCTAAATCTTGATTTTCACAGTATTTGGCAATCTGGTTCAAGTAAGAATACTGACCATACCAATACAATTTATCTAACACTGTCTGATTGTACTTATAGCCGTAGTCTCTCAACCATTGGTGCCACTGATGATCCGGAATGTAGTGGCATAGCAAATGCGCCACATCAAACATACGATCCGTCAGACGAACCGAATCCCAATCCACTAGATAAACGAGTCCACTCTCTGTCTCAATCCAATTACTATGACGAAGATCTCCATGCACAATCGTTGCATGGTCTTCCCTAAAACCTGGAACCGTCTTACCTAGCTCAGCAATCACACTGTTCAAATAGTGATTCTGCTTCAAGATTTCTGGAACTCCTTGCTGCCAAGAACGTAGCAAATCAACTGGTGTTTCCATGGTGTATCCCAAACGGCTCAACTGCTTCATCAAGGGACGCGAGCGGTGAAGGCGGTTCAAGATATTGATAATCTGCTTGCGATTCATATCGTAGGGGGTCAAGATTTTACCCGTCAGCCATTCCTGAGCACACATATCACGGCCATCTGGCAAACGACGAGTCCATAGTAATTGAGGAGCGATTTGTTCTCTGGCTAGGCCAGGTAGGATTGGAGAGGTGTTCATTTTTACAAAGACGCGCTTCCCATCAGGGTAGCTTCCCATATAAGCTTTGCCACTCTTCCCAGGGATAGGGGTCAGCGTTAGCTCATTATCACCCAAGTCCATTTCTTTCCTCCGTATAAAGTTTCCTTACTATTCTACTAGTTTTTGGTCTATTCGTCAACCGCTCCACACCTGATTCTCAAAGAAAAGCATCTCAATTGGCTCAGGCTATCATTATAGCTTAAAAAAGGCAAGCACCGTCTTCTGCTTACCTTTTCATGATTTTTAGAAATAAGTTAAAAGTGGCAAACTGTTGTAAGACATGTGGACTAGAGTAGAAACCCACAAATTTTGGCTCTTTTTATAAACAAAGCCCAGCAACAAGCCCCCAAGTAGATAATAGAAAAACGAAGGCACATCGTAAGGTTCATGCATGAAAGAAAAGAGAGAGGAAGTCAGTACAAGCCCTAACCAAGAATTTTCAAATATAGCCCCCTGAAGAAGTCCTCTGAACATGAGTTCCTCCTGGATTGGTCCCAAAACTGTAACACTTACAATAAAGGAAAGCGAAAGTCCTTTACTCGTTTCCTCAAGGTGTTGAGCCGAGGCACCAGAAGCAACTGAGAAAAAAGCATGATAACCTATATTTACCAGCACCGTAAGAAGAAAGGTTCCAATGAACAGCAAGAGTTGTTTCTTGCTTAAAATCCCCAAAGAAATCATATCAAACCATCTCGCATAGGCAAAACTAAGGAAAAGCAAGAGAGTCTTTACAACAATGAATGTGTACTGGTGTTGAAAATAATCTCCTTGATTGACGGAATACCCCGCTGCACCAACGATTGCAAAGACTAAAAATCCCAAAAACAAGGCATGACATTTATTAAAAATTCTCATAAAACTATCCTCCCCACCAAACAGACTTCCCTACACGTCATCTTTTTCTCTAGCCTTTCCAAAACAAACCATTTGAGTAACCAAAATCCGACCACATAACCACCCCCTAAGAAGATGGCCATTAAAGATAGCATGGGATTTAGGAAATAAAAGATCACAACAGATATAAAGGTTAGCACAAAAACATTAAAGGCAATGGTGTCAGAAGCCAAGACTAGAATATAGAGCGTCAACCAGTCTAAGGTTTTTGAATATGGGAGAAATAAGTGTTTATACATGATGTATTCCTATACAGCATAGAGAGTATAAACTCAAAGAAATACCTGGATTAATAACTCTATATACCAATCAAATCCTCTAATGTGGCCATAAAACCGAAACTGCCGCCCCCACCAGCTGCACAAATTAAATAGATCTGAATAGTCACCATTTATATTTTCATACTACCATCCTATCAAACAAATAATCAAAACAGACAATTCTACTTTCAATTGTTCACCTTTCGCTCCACTTCCATTATAGAATTTTCCTGACTACTATAGGATTGACTAACTTCTCATGATTCGTTGTTACCATGCTTTCAGCTCTCATCAGAACCTCACATCAATAGATAAGTCGTACATCTTTTCTCGTACACTCTCGTGATTTAAATATATGGATTAGGTATACCTATTTGTGCTTTAGAGTGTGAAGCCACTTTATCCTCTAAACGTGTCTTACTATAACATTCCTGTTCTTTAAGCCACGATTTCGCTATGCCTTCTTCTCCCCGCTACCTCACGATAGTCAGGTTTGAGAATCGCTATTGAATTCACCGGTAGCGGGTGCACACGGAGGACTTACACATCAAATAAACGTCATGCCCGTCGTACTCAAAAAAGAAAGGACGAAATTAGTCCTTTCTCGATCTTAGCTTTTCTTCAACTCACTACAGTTGACAATGAGCCAAAGGATAGTTAATAACCTATTGAAGTATCAAATGTTGCTAACTCCATTTATCTTCAAATTTAAATAGACACATTATCGGAGTTATCAGTAAGAAAAAATCTAACCAATTCAGATAATTCATAATATAGGATATAATACCAGCCATAACGAAAAGGTACAAAGCTGTACGATATCCTCTCTTTGGGTTTTTATCAGCCTTGGTATTAAAAATAATGTACACACAACAAATTGCAATGAGTATAAGCTGAATCATAGTTTCATTTAACATATTAATACCCATTCCTTTTTTAAACTATTTTGGGGGTCTCAATCCAAAAGCTATAATGCCACCTACTATAGCGCCCCCTGTTGCGCAAATCAAGTAAGCTTGAGGGCCTCCAGTAATACAAGATTGTCCTGCCTGAAATGCACCCGACAAGGCTCCTACAACTACATCTCCTCCCAATCCACCTCCAGAAATATTACTTAATTCTTGATTGTCTACTATTTTGTAATCAAACATAATTTCTACTCCCTTCTATGGCCAAATATTATCAGCAATTGCAGTAAAAGCACCACCAAGTTTAGCTCCAGCCCAAGCACAGCCAGCAGTCATAGCCCATGCGGAACCACCAGTAAGGAGTCCTCCTACCGTACACATAGCAACTCCGATACCTGCTCCATAGACAGCTCCTTTTCCTACTGTTCCCCAATCAGTTCCTCCCTCAATGCTAGCCAGCATTTCAGTATCCATAACCTCTAACTGTGACAACATTTTTGTATCCATGACAAATACTCCTTTTTATTTTTAATTTTTGTCTTGTTGCAACTTTGACAAGTTTAGTATATCATCGTTTATTAATTTTTTTCATCCAAATCTTGAATTGTCATCGAAACGTCTTGAATTGTTAAAAAATTTAAAAAGCAAGCATTAAAAACATGCTTGCCCTTTCACTCTGGTCTATAGGAAAATTCTAGTCATATGTTATTACAAACAAATAATATCATTGCACCTGTTTACCATCTATTTTTATTTATGAATTTTTTGTTTCACTTTAATCATTATAGAAGCCATAAAAAACGCGACAGCTAGCCGAATCAGTTGGTAACTTTTTTCCTCTCCTGTTTTCGGTAATAATTTTTCATTCGAAGTAATAGATTGGCTTACATAATCAGGCCCCTTAACATCGGTTAAAGGAGTTTTATTTTCTTGAGCAGCATCAAAAATAGGTTTGAGAGTTTCCAATTGATTCTTATTGTCTAATATTGCTAAATCGCCAGATTGAGTAGTTTTAGCTTTGGAAGTTGAGTTTATACTCTCCACTTTCCCACTATTTTCACTATTAGAATTGGGATTATCATTGGATATTTTCATTTCGGTTCTTTTTTCATCACTCATACCTTTACTTTCACTTACAACTTTATCACTAGTACTCATGCTGTCATTTCTGGTTTTCTCATCATGCACACTTTCTGTTACTGTATCCTCAGAAGATGCTATTGTTTCCGTTTGCTTAGGTGAGTTTCTAGAGTACATATAATCATACACCTGTTGTGCAGTCGCTCCCCCACCAACCCATCCAGATATCGGATGTCCATTTTTTAAATACAAAATTGTTGGTGTTCCTGGAATACCGACTTTTTTAAATAGAAACTCTCTCGCTTCCCCGTCAAAATCTTTACCATCTAAATCATAATACTCTAACTTCTTTTCAATCAGGTTATTAAATTCTTTCAATTCAGGAGAAAATTGACGACAATGAGAGCATGTTTTTCTACCAAAATATATAGTATGTTCCAATTGGTCCCCGGTAAAAGATTGACGAACGGCTTCAATATCTATCTTTTTAAAGTCAGCAACATTCTGTTCATACTCCTCGGGAGTTACAACGGAAGATTTATGCTCCACATTTTCCGTACCCGATTGCAAATCTGGTGCCACAACAGAACTATCATTAGCCCGGATAGAGGAAGAAGTAGTCTGTTCTTCTGCATATACAACACATGTAGTAATAGATGCAAATACAAGTGGTACAAGTAATAGCGATTTTATCTTTTGTTTCTTCATATAGGAATACTCCTTTACATTTGTTATCTTTATCTTACCTTATTTAAGATTACAAATTCATCCAAATCTTGAATTGTCATCGAAACGTCTTGAATTGCAAAAACTTCATTATAAAAGGGTAAGTATTTCAAAAACACTTACCCTTTTATACTTCATTAGCTTCTACTTTTTATAATACTTCAATCCCCAAATGAGCAGAAGCATGATAATCAAGCAGAGAATAGCGCCAATGTAGACAATTAATTGCTGATAGGATTCTGTTGCTGTGATACCTCTATACAAACAAATAATACACATAAAGCCTGTCAAGCCGATGAACATAAGTTGATTGATTCTAGGACTAACCAGATCATCATCTTCAAACTCTCTTATCCTCATTTCCCTAGTGAGATAAACAGTAACCTAACTAGAAGCAATTGAAAAACTAAGGAAAAATGTAAAAACTGACGAGATAAAAATAGATAAGTAGAGACAAGCAAAAGCAACTGACCCAGGAATAATCTCGCAAAGAATATGATTCGTTTTTTAGCAAGAAAAGCTTTCATTTCTTTTCTTTCTTTTTAATTAAAACAAAATAGATCATAACCGCAATCAGATAGGCTATGGTATAAAATAGATGATACCAAATACTCTCCCTAAGCGGATAAAGAAAGATGGACATGATCAGATACAAGGTTAAAATGATTAATATTTTTTTCTTCATAAGATTTCCTCCTAAATGTATGCTTTATCTTAGTTTAGCTACAACCTTTACACTGCTAGTATAGCACTCATTTTGATTTTGAATCACTGAAATCATAAATGATCATCAAAACATCTTGAACAATAACAAGATTTTCATCTATACAAAAATAGTTATACTCAACAACAATCCAACTAAAGAAGTTCCAACTAGCCATTAGTTTTTAGTTTTCACCTATTTAAATCAGCTAAAATAATCCTTAATAGCACCTGTATATTATAGTTCCGGAGTTTCAACAAAATACCGAACAAGTCGATTATTCAATTTTTATAGAAGTTTACAAGCACCTTTTAACATGGAACTGGAGGTGCAGGATTCCATGAACTTTTTGGAATGCATACTGGAGGAACATATGGACCAGGTTTTATCATCCCTCCGATACTCTTCAAAATCCCCCAGCCAATACATCCGATATCTCCAATAAAACAGTCATCTCCACCACTAATTGTCTCTAATTCTACTTCATTCAAAGCAATATAATCAATTTTTTTCATTGTTATAATTCATTCCTTTCGTTTTACTCAAGGCACAACACAGAATGAAAAAGTGTTGTGCTCTTTATTTTGTTTTATAATAATAATGAGAAAGCCTATCACTACTACAAATCACGGATAGGTGAATAAATGAGTGGTACAGCCACTACCTCGTATTTTTATAGGTGTCATTCTTTCCATCAAGCACAAGAACTGTGACTAGGAGCACGTAAACTTATAATTGAATAAGCGACTCGTTTGCAAAAGAACAGTTTCTATCCGTACATAGGTCATTAAGTTATATATATTCTTATACAATACAACACTATTATATCTATACACGAACACAGAACCACTGATGAGGATTTTTCCGGCATTGATTCGTAAAATCACCAATTGCTGTATCAACAATTCTACCTACAACATAGCCGCCTACCCCTGTCCAAAACACAGCATCGTCAACCCCAAATATTCCTCCCTCTATTCTATCAAGCATTTCATTATCTATAACAGAAAATTGTGACATCATTTTTGTGTCCATGACAAATACTCCTTTTTATTTTTAATTTTTGTCTTGTTGCAACTTTGACAAGTTTAGTATATCATTGTTTTTTAAAATTTTTCACCCGAATCTTGAATTGTCATCGAAACGTCTTGAATTGCTCAAAGAGCACAATTTCCTTAGTCAACTAATAAGAAGTGAATAAAATTAAATTCTATTATTCAGAAATCTAATCTTATTCACTTCTCATAATCGATAATTATTTTTAATCTACTATTTTTAGCTAAATACCCTGTGTAAAAAAGTCAGCAAAAATGGTAATGTTGCGAAAATATTATTAATCACATGCACTGCATAGGATGGATAAATGCTCTTGGTATAGCGGGTCAAACCAGCAAAGATGATTCCAACTGTTGCAAAGACGAAGATATCTAACAGACTAGGCAGGCTTGAAAAATGAGGGAGAGCAAATAAAATAGAGGGAAGAAGCAAATCAAGACCAAATCTCGAATCTTTAAAAAAGGCGTGTTGCAGTAATCCTCTATAGATTAACTCTTCCATCAGTGGAACCAGAAAGAACAGGGCTATGTAGATACCCAATTCGGCAAAGTTAGTCCCACTATAACCAATCAATACAGCCCAACCTTCCGCAGTTGACTGGACATGTTTAGCTGTCTGAACGTTAAAAGAGATCTGGAGCACTACCACTAATACTGTCACAATCGAATACCAAAGCCATTTTTTTCTTGGAATACGAAAGAGATAACCATGGCCTGTCTTAACCAGAATCCAAATCATGACTCCGATAAATAGCAAACTCAAGATATTTTGAATCCAGAAGAAATTGCCAATCTGGGAAGAAAATTGCCAATAGTTTTGAACAATAAGCGTCAGCTGAGAAAGGCCAAATACGAAAAATAGGTAGGATAAAATTGCACTTGTTTTGAATAGAAGCTGATACTTTTTCATAGAAATTCTTCCTCATTTCTTATATTTCAGCCTATATTCCACATAAATGAAAACCTGCTCCTATATAACCAAGGTCACGATAACCACGCGGGCAGTACCCACTTACTGGAAAAGGACCTGAATTTTTTAATATAGAAGGGTAAGAACCAAATGGACTTTCCTTATAAGCATACCCTCTATAAATATCAGATACATCCCCACCCTCTATACAAGCAAGCATATCAGTATCCATAATCTCAAATTGTGACATCATTTTTGTATTCATGACAAATACTCCTTTTTTATTTTTAATTTTTATCCTGTTGCAACCTTGACAAGTTTAGTATATCATTGTTTTTTAAAATTTTTCATCCAAATCTTGAATTGTCATCGAAACGTCTTGAATTGCAAAAACTTCATTATAAAAGGGTGAGTATTTCGAAAATACTCACCCTTTTATACTTCATTAACCTCTACTTTTTATAATACTTCAAACCCCAAATAAGCAAAAGCATGATAAGCAAGCATAGAACCGCGCCAATATAAGCAATTAGTTGTTGGTAAGATTCTCCTGCTGTGATACCTCTATACAAACAGATAATAGACATAAAGCCTGTCAAACCGATGAACATGAGTTGATTGGTTTTAGGACTAACCAAATCATCATCTTCAAATTTTTTCACTCTCATTTTCCTAGTGAGATAAACAACAGCCAAAATAGAAGTTAAGTTGATAACCACTAAAAGAAATTGGAAAACCAAGGAAAAATTTAAAAACTGACGAGATAGAAATAGATAAGTAGAGACAAGCAAGGGTATCTGTCCGAACAACAACCTCACTAAGAATACATTGCGTTTTGTTGCAAATATTTTTTTCATTGCTTTCTCCATTACAATTAAATGATATCTAATCATTTTCTAAAATTTGATAACTTTTGTGAAATGTTTTAGCAGAAACAACTCTATGATTGGTGATATCTAGATAATCACCTGGATAACCAAGAACATACATTCCATAACCAGCGAATCCTCCTCCAACTGTTCCAACTAGACCAAACTTGATATTCGTTGCGAGAGAAGTGTTGAGACCTGCCATTAGAATGCGCACATGATTATCCAACCAAACCATATAATTTTTTTGAAAAGCTTCCTCTACCCAACTTGGTTTAGGAGTTGCTTGACCAATTTCCCAAACATCAACAATTTGATTCCCATATTTTGCCTTCATAGCTTCAATCCTTTTTAAATACCGTTACATGAGTTTGGAGTTCCCCCTATACCATATGGACCACATGGTTTTGAAAAATGTATAATAGGCCACTTACCATTTAATTGATCCAAAGTTGGAGAAGGTGCTAGTCCACCCAATAGACCAGAAAGCATATCTCCCCAACCTCCGAAACCTCCTTCAACTTTCGCAAGCATTTCATTATTCATAACAGAAAATTGTGACATCATTTTTGTATTCATGACAAATACTCCTTTTTTATTTTTAATTTTTGTCCTGTTGCAACCTTGACAAGTTTAGTATATCATTGTTTTTTAAAATTTTTCATCCAAATCTTGAATTGTCATCGAAACGTCTTGAATTAGCTTTTCATTTGAAACCACCTCTAAATTTTTTAAAAAAGATAATTTCTAATCACTTTTTTACCATTCAGGAAGTTTCAATGACAATTCAAGATTTTATAAAATATGAGCTTATTATCATGGTATAATAAATTCATATTTTATATGAAAGGATTTGCCAATGACTTCTTATAAACGTACATTTGTTCCTCAAATAGATGCTAGAGACTGTGGTGTCGCTGCCTTAGCCTCGATTGCCAAATTCTATGGTTCAGATTTTTCTCTAGCTCACTTGAGAGAACTTGCAAAGACCAATAAGGAAGGGACGACTGCTCTTGGCATTGTAAAAGCCGCTGATGAAATGGGCTTTGAAACAAGGCCTGTTCAAGCAGATAAAACGCTCTTTGACATGAGCGATGTCCCCTATCCATTTATCGTTCACGTTAACAAAGAAGGGAAACTCCAACATTACTATGTTGTCTATCAAACAAAGAAAGACTATCTGATTATTGGTGATCCTGATCCTTCTGTAAAAATCACCAAAATGTCAAAAGAACGCTTTTTCTCTGAATGGACTGGAGTAGCTATTTTTCTAGCTCCCAAACCCAGCTATCAACCCCACAAAGATAAAAAGAATGGTCTACTGAGCTTCCTCCCTCTGATTTTTAAACAAAAATCTCTCATTGCTTACATTGTTCTCTCAAGCTTATTAGTCACTATTATCAATATCGGTGGTTCTTATTATCTCCAAGGAATCTTGGATGAGTACATTCCAAATCAGATGAAATCAACTTTAGGAATTATCTCAATTGGTCTAATTATCACCTATATCCTCCAACAAGCCATGAGCTTCTCCAGAGATTATCTCCTAACTGTTCTGAGTCAGAGATTAAGCATTGATGTAATTTTGGCCTATATTCGCCATATCTTTGAACTTCCTATGTCTTTCTTTGCGACACGTCGTACAGGAGAAATCATTTCACGCTTCACAGATGCCAACTCTATTATAGATGCCTTAGCTTCTACCATTCTCTCTCTTCTTCTTGATGTTTCCATTCTGATCCTTGTAGGGAGCGTCTTACTAGCACAAAATCCTAACCTCTTTCTTCTTTCTCTTATTTCCATCCCTATTTACATATTTATCATCTTTTCTTTTATGAAGCCTTTTGAAAAAATGAACCATGATGTCATGCAAAGTAATTCTATGGTTAGTTCTGCCATTATCGAAGATATCAACGGGATCGAAACCATCAAGTCACTCACAAGTGAAGAAAATCGCTACCAAAATATTGACAGTGAATTTGTCGATTATTTGGAAAAATCCTTTAAACTTACTAAATATTCTATTTTACAAACTAATTTAAAACAAGGAACAAAGTTAGTTCTTAATATCTTTATCCTATGGTTTGGTGCTCAATTAGTCATGTCGAGTAAGATTTCTATCGGTCAGCTGATTACCTTTAATACACTTCTTTCTTACTTTACAACTCCTATGGAAAATATTATCAACCTACAAACTAAACTCCAATCTGCGAAGGTTGCTAATAACCGCTTGAACGAGGTCTACTTAGTCGAATCTGAATTTCAAGTTCAAGAAAATCCTGTTCATTCAAATTTTTTGATGGGCGATATTGAATTTGATGACCTTTCTTATAAGTATGGTTTTGGGCGAGATACCTTAACAGATATCAATCTAACGATTAAAGAAGGTGATAAGGTTAGCCTAGTTGGAGTTAGTGGTTCTGGTAAAACAACTCTAGCCAAAATGATTGTCAACTTCTTTGACCCTTACAAAGGACAGATTACCATCAATCATCAGGATATTAAAAATATTGATAAAAAAATCTTGCGACGTCATATTAATTACCTGCCCCAACAAGCCTATATCTTTAATGGCTCTATCTTGGAAAACTTAACCTTGGGCGGTAATAGTATGATTAGCCAAGAAGATATTCTAAAAGCTTGCGAATTAGCTGAAATCCGTCAAGATATTGAAAGAATGCCTATGGGCTATCAAACTCAACTTTCTGATGGAGCAGGTCTGTCAGGAGGACAGAAGCAACGAATCGCCCTCGCTCGTGCTCTTTTAACTAAATCTCCTGTTTTAATACTAGATGAAGCTACTAGTGCTCTCGATGTTTTGACTGAGAAAAAGGTTATAGATAATCTTATGTCCCTAACTGATAAAACCATTCTCTTTGTAGCCCATCGTCTAAGTATAGCCGAACGGACTAACCGTGTCATTGTTCTTGACCAAGGGAAAATCATTGAAGTTGGTAGTCATCAAGAGTTAATACAGGCGCAAGGCTTCTACCATCATCTATTCAACAAATAAGGAGAATGTTATGAATCCTAATCTTTTTAGAAGCGTCGAGTTTTATCAGAGACGTTACCATAATTATGCGACAGTATTAATCATACCACTTTCATTACTGTTTACTTTCATCGTGATTTTCTCCCTTGTTGCTACAAAAGAGATTACTGTTACATCGCAAGGAGAAGTCACTCCTACAAGTGTCATTGCATCCATTCAGTCAACCAGTGATAATACTATCTTAGCTAATCATTTAGTGGCAAATCAAGTAGTTGAAAAAGGTGACTTACTCATCAAATACTCTGAAACAATGGAAGAGAGCCAGAAAACTGCCTTAGAAACTCAATTACAAAGACTTGAGAAGCAAAAAGAAGGACTTGGAATTTTGAAACAAAGCTTAGAAAAAAATACCGATCTTTTTTCTGGTGAGGATGAGTTTGGCTACTATAATACCTTTATGAATTTTACTAAACAAGCTCATGATATTGAACTAGGTATCTCAAAGACTAACACTGAGGTTGCAAATCAAGCCAACCTTGCCAATAGCAGTTCATCAGCTATTGAACAAGAAATCACAAGAGTTCAACAACAAATTGGAGAATACCAGGAGCTGAGAGATGCTATCATAAACAAAAGAGCACGCTTACCGACTGGCAATCCACACCAGTCAATTTTGAATCGTTATCTTGTAGCCTCTCAAGAACAAACACAAGAAACTGCAGATGAGCCATTTTTATCTCAAATCAATCAAAGTATTGCAAATCTTGAATCATCTATCGCAAGTCTCAAAATTCAGCAAGCTGGTATCGGAAGTGTAGCAACTTATGATAATAGTTTAGCAACCAAAATTGAAGTACTCCGCACTCAGTTTTTACAGACAGCTTCTCAGCAACAACTAACCGTGGAGAATCAATTAACAGAATTAAAAGTACAACTAGATCAAGCGACACAGCGCTTGGAAAACAATACCTTAACCGCTCCAAGTAAAGGTATCGTTCATCTGAACAGCGAATTTGAAGGTAAAAATAGAATTCCAACTGGTACAGAAATTGCTCAAATATTTCCTCTCATCACAGATACAAGAGAAGTACTAATCACTTACTACGTATCATCTGACTATCTCCCCTTACTAGATAAAGGACAAACTGTAAGATTAAAACTTGAGAAGATTGGAAATCACGGCGTTACTATCATCGGCCAACTTCAGACAATTGATCAAACTCCCACCAGAACAGAGCAAGGTAATCTCTTTAAATTAACCGCTCTTGCAAAACTATCTAATGAGGATAGTAAACTCATCCAATACGGCTTACAAGGTCGCGTCACTAGTGTAACTGCAAAGAAAACATATTTTGATTATTTCAAAGATAAAATTTTAACACATTCTAATTAATTTTCTGATAACACTCTATAACTATTTATTATCTTATAAAACAGGAGAATCATAACATGGATAAGAAACAAAACCTAACTTCATTTCAAGAATTAACAACTACTGAACTCAATCAAATTACAGGTGGAGGATGGTGGGAAGATTTCTTGTATAGCCTTAATATAATTAAGTATAACAATACGAAAGGACTTCATCAGCCAATACTACTATAAAAAAACAAGACCAAGAGAAAAGCTCTCTAGGTCTTATTTTTATCATTCTGTATGTATCATAGTAAGCATCTGACGAAAGACTTGATTTTGACAGGTGGTATTGAGACTGGTATTGGGATGACTTTCGACAATCTTCATAACGGTATAGAGACCAACACCTCGCTCCTCCCCTTTTGAACTAACTCCAAAAGAGAAGATTTCAGAAATATCGATGCCTTCTTCTTTGATAGAATTTTCGATGATAAAGGTCTCCTGTTCTCCATTTTTTAAAAAAGCGATTGAAACATGAGGTTGACTGGCCTCTGCACTGGCTTCAATGGCATTGTCACAAAGGATAGATACGATGGTTAAAAAATCAAGCAGACTCATACTCTCGACTTGAATCTCCTCAGGAACTTCGACATTAAAGACAATATCCCTTTCTCTGGCTTTTATAAATTTTCCTGCTAAGAGACTTTTGAGGGCACGGTCTCGAATATTCACCAATCGGCCCAGGTCATATTTATTGTCCTGCAATTTCTGACTAGAATCCTTTAAGACCGAGTCGTAGACCTCTTTTATCTGCTCCATATTCTCCTCTTCAATCCCCAGACGTAAACTGGTCAAGAGGTTGGTATAATCATGACGAAAGCTCCGAACTTCCTTGTAAAGTTCCTCTATATGCCGACTATAACGTTCCATATCTCTGTATCGCAAGTCCTGCTCTTGGTTCAGTCTCTCATGAAGTTTGTCCTTCAAATAGGTATCTAATTTCTTGATAACCCCCATAAAAAAGAGCAAGTAAAACACTAGGATCAGATGACGAACAGTCGTTGATTGGATACCTTGTTCATATTCAAAGTAAGACAGATTTTGTATCACTAGATAGTAAGCTCCCATTACCCAGTTAATCTTAGTAAGGGACTTTTGAAAATCTTTATCGAGAATCTCCTTTCTCAACTTAGTGAAATCATAGCCCAACCATTTCAAAAAAGCTAGAGAAATGAAGAAATTGAAAATTATTATACATAACCCAGTAAATGAGTAGCCATCATATACTTGCCCTTGTCCCAAAAATGGAAGCACAAAATAGGAGACTCCTCTATAAAAGAGATTCACCAATATCATTGGAAAGAGACCATAAAAGAAAAGGAGTTTTTTAGGAAGCCCTCTTAACAATAAGAAAGATAAACCTATGCCGTACAAGGGGTCCACAAAATAAGATAGGTAATCATTTCCTACTATATAGCTAATCATTACAAAAACAGCTGCCAAAAGTATCTTAAAAAGAAAAGCCTTAAAAATCCTCTCGAAAGTGAGACCAATTCCATCTACCTTAAAGAAAATGACAATTTCTAGCCCATTAGTAATAAGTGTATACAACAATATCCAAGCAATATTCATAAACTCTCCTAGCTCAGTGTAAGTTATTAATAGCCTCAGACACTTCCCTGACCTTATAACGCGCGATTAGACAGCTTCCACCATTGGGAAAGAAAAGGAGTTTTTCTTTCTTATCAAAATGAACCACATTGGCAGGATTGATGAGAAAAGAGCGGTGGCACTGCAAGAGACGAGGTTCCTGTTTGAGAACCTCCTCTAGGCTCGCCGTAAATTCCAGCCTATCCGTCTTGGTATAGAGAATAACACGATGGGCTCTGGACGACGTTTCGAGATAGTAAACCTCTTTAAAAGGATACTGGAATTGGGCGAATTTTGATTTAAAGTAAAAGCAATTTTCCGCCAGACTTTTACTATCTTGACTATTGGCATAGAGAAGGGCTGACTCGATACGAGATTCAAACTCCTCTGCCGAAAGGGACTTATCAATGTAGTCCAAAGCTGACACTTGATAGCGAAAGGACAAGGGCATAAACTCTGAGTGAGTTGTCACAAAGACAATCAGGGCATAGGGGTCCCGATCCCGAATCTTTCTAGCCACCTCTAGACCCTTCATCTCTTCGTTTCGAATCTCAATGTCCAAAAAGAATAGCTGATGCGCCCCCTTCTCATGTACCTCTGTCAGCAGTTGGTCTGGCTTGCCAAAAACTTCAAAAGAGCTGGGAATGATACGATATTCTTTCAAGAGTTTCTCTATCGTCGTTTCAATCCTAGCTTGTTGGGAAAAGTCATCTTCTAAAACAAATATTCTCATCTTCTTACTCTCCTTGTTTCAACCATTTTTGGCGAATGTCTCTATAGCGACGTCTGGCATACTGAACAGCATATCGACCTTCTTCCCCTAGAAAGAGGGTCTTTGATTGGATATCCATGGATTTTACTCGTTCAAGGTTGACCAGACAATTTCGATGACATCTCGTCAAGGTTTCCCCATATTGTTTCTCAAGATTGCTTAAATTTTGAAACAGATCAAAGCTAGCGTCTTCTGTAACAATCTGCACGGTATGGGCTTTACTTGGATGCGTTTGGATATAGTAGATATCCTTTATGTTTAATTTGAAAATTTCTTTCTCTTTTTGGATGATGATATAGTTCATGGATAAAACCTCCTAAAGAGAGGATACCATAAGTCTAGAATCCATTTTTTGCCAAATCCTAAACGGTTCTTAAAAATTCCTAAAGTGTCGAAGCTTTTACAAATTGACTATGATAACCTTACAACCATTTTATCATAAAATCCCGCTATTACCATTCAGGAAATTTCAATGACAATTAAAGATTTAAAGCTGAAAAAGGAGATAAAAGTGATAGACTGGCAGTATCAAAAAAACAGTTGCTAGAAACAAGACTAGCACCCAGATTAAAGGAGAAATTCTCATGACAGATACAGAACCTATCAAAAGAGCTCAGACTTTGATTACTGAGTTAAACAAAGCCTATCAAGCATGCAAACAGGCAACAGCTGACGATGTCTGCTTTCAGGAGCAACTGAACAATATCCTCCGCTTTCTCTCTAAAGCTGAGACAGTGGATAATCGATTCTTGATTGAGCTGGAAACATTTTACCAGACTTCCAGTCTTCTCATGGGCCTCAGTGCTCTCGATCCAGATGCTCCTACTCGTGCTGCTTGGCGGGCCTATGACCGTTTTCACTTTGACCAAGTCAAGACTAAGTTGAGTCTCTACGGGCCAACCATTATCTTGTAGAAAATAAAAGAAGCTGAGACAGAACTCAACTTCTTTTTTAGTATCATATAAGCAATGTTATACTCAATGAAAATCAAAGAGCAAACTAGGAAGCTAGCCGCAGGTTGCAGATAAAGCTGACGTAGTTTGAAGAGATTTTCGAAGAGTATTAGTCCTGCATCTGACGTTTCACCTGATAAGGGAGATACAAGATTTGCAGGACCAGTCCAGCTCCAAGCAGGGCTAGAAGAGCTAGTTTTTCTTGGAGGGTAATCAAACCAACTATCAGCTGAACCAATAAAACAAAACCTGTCAATCCTCGGATAACTTCCTGTAGTCCCTTCTCTTTCTCCCCTTTTTCTAGTGGAAAGAGCTGAGTCAAGTACTGGTAGTCAAAGGCATGATAGAGGGCCAGTAACTGAAAGAGCAGGAGATAGTTAAATAAAACTACTACTGCTGTCGCGATCCAAGCTTGCTCAATAAAGATCACAGCTAACAAGGATAGGAATAGGAGGCGGAGACTGAGGGCAAAGAGGTCTCCATTTCGCAAGTAAGAACGAAGATAGAGATTTTGCCAAATCTTGCTCGGCACTTTCTGAACTGCTTTAAGGATAAAATCCAGATAAGCGCGACGTTTGACACTATTTGAAACGCCCTTAACCTGAGTAAAGAGAGCAAAGAAACGAAGCAAAACTTGCTTGCGTTTGCTTTCTTGGGAGATCACATAGTCCCAGTCAAGCCCAGTCTCTGTAAAAAATTTACTGGATTTTCGGCGAAAGAGGAAGCACTTTACTGCTCCCAATAAAAGCACATAGATGAAAAAAACTGGCAAGCCATAACCCATGGCTAAAAATAAGGGCGCAAATAAAAGCAAGAAAAGGGTTTGGACAAAGAGCCAAAAGACCAGTGAGCGCATCGTCTGCCCTTTGAGGTGAGACTTAACCTCCTCTTCACTGACTAAGAGAAAGAGCTTGTCAGGTCCTTCCATGTAGGTCGCGATTCCTCCCCAAGCTAAAAGCAAGGCAGATACAATCCCTAAAAACAAGAGGATGGGCCAATGATTTTCAGGAAAATCTTGCAAGAGTTGACTGTACTGGTAAGCTAGAAAACCGATGAGAACTAGCAGGAACAAGACAAAGTGGTCATTGAGAACATAACGCAGATAACCGACACACTCTTTACGAAAAGCCTGCTTTCGCTTTAAAAATAAGTCTTTCATAGCTCCTCCTCTTTGGTCAGAGCCAAGTAAATATCATTCAAACTAGCTTCAGGCATGGCAAAGGCTTCACGGAGTTGCTGGAGGTTCCCCTGAGCCCGCACCTCCCCCTTGTGGAGAATAACAAAGGCGTCACACATCTTCTCCGCCGAATCTAGCACGTGGGTACTCATGAGGATAGACTTGCCTTTTTGCTTTTCCACTTCCAAAAGCTGAATCAAGTCAGAAATAGCCAGCGGATCGAGCCCAAGGAAAGGCTCATCAACGATGAAAAGACTCGGATCCACCACAAAGGCACAGATAATCATGACCTTCTGCTTCATCCCTTTGGAGAAATGCACTGGAAACCAGTCTAATTTTTGATCCAAACGAAACATTTTTAACAAAGGTTCCACACGATCAAAAGCCACTTTTTGCTCAATACCATAGGCCATGGCAACCGTCTCGATATGCTCTCTGAGAGTCAATTCCTCATACAGACTAGGCGTTTCTGGGATAGACCCAATCTGCTTGCGATAGTTGGTTGCATCTTCTCGCAGGGTGAGACCGTTAATCTTGATTTCCCCACTGTAAGGTGTCAACAGACCAATAATCTCATTGATTGTCGTTGATTTCCCAGCACCATTGAGACCAATCAAACCGACCAACTGCCCACTTTCAACTGTAAAGGACACATCTTTCAAGACAGGAACGTGAACATAGCCTCCTGTCAGGTTTTTAATTTCTAACATATTTTCTCCGAATCTGGTATAATGTAGCTATATTATATCAAAATTCAATACAGTAGAGGTGGATTTTATGTCAGATTGCATTTTTTGTAAGATCATCGCAGGGGAGATTCCTGCTTCAAAAGTATACGAGGATGAGCAGGTTCTTGCCTTCCTTGATATCTCTCAAGTAACGCCTGGACACACCCTCATTGTACCAAAAGAGCACTATCGCAATCTTTTAGAAATGGATGCTGCGAGTGCCAGCCAACTCTTTGCACAAGTGCCAACAGTGGCTCAAAAAGTCATGAAGGCTACCAAAGCTGTCGGCATGAATATCATTGCCAACTGCGAGGAAATTGCTGGTCAAACGGTCTTTCATACTCACGTGCACCTCGTACCTCGCTACAGTGCAGAAGACGACCTCAAGATTGACTTTATTGCCCACGAACCAGACTTTGACAAACTTGCCCAAGTCGCTGAAACCATTAAAAACGCTTAAGGAGATGCCATGAAACTATCCAATCTATTGCTATTTGCAGGAGCTGCAGCTGGAAGTTATTTTGTCGTGAAAAATCGCCAAGCCATTCAGGATGAAGTGCTAGATACAACTGACCGCGTCCAAGCTATCAAGGATGATTTGGATATCATCCAAAACAGCCTACAAATCATCGACCAACAAAAAGCCCTTATCAAGGAATACCAAAAAGATTTGACCTACAAGTTCAAAGTCTTGGAAAAAGATTTCCAAACCAGAATGGCGGTCCTCCAAGAAGAAAAACAAGAATAAGAAAGCCTCCAACTTTCCTTAAATCCATTTTGGATTACTAGATTTGAACAGAAAAGGGAGGGAATGAAAATGAAACAGTCTTTAAAAGTTCTAGCGAAGGTCATCGCGATCCCTTGCGGCTGCCTCTGCCTTCTTGTAGCCTTGGCATTTCTACTAGTGGTCAATCTTTTCAAAGCTTCACCGAGTGACATCCGTGAGGGAAATGAAGCCTTAAAACAAATCTTTATCTCCCTTGACATGTCTCCTGAGAAAGTAGAATCAGATGGACACTATCAATACGAGGGTGGAGGCCTAGATTTTTATGTTACTTTCTCAGACGAGGTCATCAATAGTCACCCCGTCCTAAAAGAAAGTCCAAAACTCACCAAAAACCGACTGGAAGTCTATGTCCTACAGGCAGGGGATATTTCATACTATAAGGTAGGAGACAACTTGTTCAATCACGGTTTAATACAATTTTTAGAGGAGGAGGGCGAGAAGTATTTCCAAGAAAAAGGAAAGAAATCAAAATCTTCTTACACAATTCTAAATTGGAAAGATCAGGAAAGTCTTAAAAAGGGAATTGCATTCTATGAAAAAGCTTTGACCTTAGTGGATATTCAGGATAATTCGGCGATCAAACATATCGATACTGTCACTGTGAAACCTGGTAAAGAAGCGGAACTTAAGCAACTCATTCAGGAGATGGATGCAGCTGGCTTGCTCACTCAAAAGTATAAATAGTAGACTAACTGGAAAATGATTTTTCGACACTAAATTTTCAATGGTAACAAAAAAGAGCCAATCGGCTCTTTTTGTTTTATTCTCCTTCAAAGGCATCTTTTATATGGTCAAAGAAGCCTTTTTTCTTTGGATTGACTTTCAAGTCACCTGCAGCCGCAAACTCTTTAAGGGCTGCTTTTTGGCGGTCGTTCAAATCTGTCGGAGTCACGACATTAACAGTCACGTATTGGTCACCAACGGCACCGCCACGAAGGCTCGGTGCTCCCTTACCACGTAGACGGAATTTCTTGCCAGTCTGAGTTCCTTCTGGGATGACCAATTCAACATCACCATGCACGGTTGGAATTTCCACAGTATCACCAAGAGCTGCTTGGACAAAGTTGAGGTTCAGATTGTAGAAGATAGTCGTTCCTTCACGTTCAAACTTATCACTAGCTTCTACTGAAACCACCACATACAAGTCACCATAAGGTCCACCGTTAAAGCCTGCTTCACCTTGACCCGCTAGGCGGATTTGTTGGCCTGTTTCCACACCAGCAGGGATCTTCACATGTACGCTATGAGCTTGTTTTTCATGACCTGTTCCGTGACAAGTTGTACATGGGTCTTTGATCTCTTTTCCGCGACCATGACAGACATCACAGGTTACTTGGCGACGCATCATACCAAGCGGAGTCTGTGTATCGACGTTAATAACACCAGCGCCATGACAGCGTCCACAAGTGACTGGACTTGTCCCTGGCTTAGCACCAGATCCATTACATGTACGACAGCTGGCTTCACGATTGTATTTAACTTCCTTTTCTGTTCCGAAGATAGCTTCTTCAAAGGTCAAGTTCACACGATACTGGAGGTCATCCCCTTGACGAGGAGCGTTTGGATTGCGCGAAGCTCCGCCTCCACCGAAGAAACTTGAGAAAATATCCTCAAAACCACCGAAGCCACCTGCTCCGTCAAAGCCGCCAAAACCACCGGCACCACCAAAGCCACCGTTGGCACCCGCAGCACCATACTGGTCGTAGGCTGCACGTTTTTGGTCGTCACTCAAAGTCTCATAGGCTTCTTGAACTTCCTTGTACTTTTCCTCAGCACCAGGTTCCTTGTTGATATCTGGGTGGTATTTTTTGGAAAGCTTACGATAAGCCTTTTTGATCTCGTCTGCCGAAGCGTTTTTTGACACCCCCAGACGATCATAAAATTCAGTATTGTTCATAATTCAAGATACAAAGGGCGTCAAACGGACACAGTCAAAATAGGAGTTTTGACGACGGACGCTTCGTCCTAGAAAAAACTATCTTTTTGACACAGTCCGTAGCCCGTGTTCAGTTACTCGAACACCCTTATTCCTTTCTATAATTTATAAATAAATCATTAGAGGGTATTGTCTATACTCTGCTTCACTTCATCAAACTCCTTGTCCGATAGAGTAAAAATCAAGTCCTCTTCTGAATATTCGTTCTGTTCTTTAAAATAGTTATCAGTATTTTCTGCCAAACCTAGACCAAGAATCACTTTTCTTGCAAACTCTTGATGAGCAAAACCGATAGCCGTAATGATTTGTTTATCTTGCAAAACCAGTTTGGGTTGGAAATTCTCACGTGGAAGAAATTCAAAATAGTCAAAGAAGTTTTGCCAAATTCCACCTGTAAATTTCGTGTCCTTCAACAGACCTGCTTTCGCTAATAAAATGGGCGCAGAAGAAATTGCTGTAATTAAGATATCCTGCTCACCGAGCTCTCTCAAAAAAGAATTTAATTTTTCATCCTGTAGAGCAGGCCCTATATTTACCATTCCTGGTAAAATGATACAAGAATACTCTTCTATACAGATTTGATCCAATGTTTTTGTAGGTAAACAAGGTAAGCCATCCTCAGATATAACTATCGAATAATCTGAAGCGACATAATCAATCGTGATGTCAAAAGACAGAGCTAAAGTACTTGTTAAAGCGGTTATCTCATAAAGGGAGAAATTAGGATAAATGACACAAAGTACTTTTTTCATAAGCTACACCCTCTATTTTACCGAAAAACAGAGGCTGGGTTGCAACCTCTGGATTTCTTCTTATACTTACTAGTTCGAGTTTTAAAAATCAAACTAGTAACGCTTAACTGAGTTTCCGCTAAAAACTTCGGAAAAAAGATAAGCCATCTTTTGTGCATCGCACAAGGCGATGGCTTCCTATTTTTCTTTCGTTTTCTTAACGCCTCAACATCTTACCGAATTGAGCACACCCTAACCTCTTGGTGAAAAAGAGACGTAGCTGTTTTCGCTTTAGCGAACTACAGATATGGCTACCTTTAGGTGCAAATCTTCCTAGAAACTAAAGTGTCTGCGTCAGATTTCCTATTTTCACTGTGAGGTTTTAATGGGCTTTGCATCTTATTTTTCAGTAAACTCTCCGTCTACGACGTCATCGCCTGCGTTTCCTGTTGCTTGTGCGCCTTCTGCTCCTGCTTGAGCTTGTTGCGCTGCTGCGGCTTGTTCGTAGAGTTTAACAGCAAGTCCTTGAGCTTTTTCGTTCAATGCTTCGAGTTTTGCTTTCATTTCGTCCAAGTTGTTATCTTCTTGGGCTTTCTTAAGTTCATCAAGGGCAGCTTGGGCAGCATCACGTTCTGCATCAAAGCCTTTTCCTTCAGTTTCCTTGATTGTCTTTTCAGTCGCAAAGATTGCTTGGTCTACTTCGTTACGAAGGTCTACTTCTTCTTTACGTTTCTTATCTGCTTCAGCGTTAGCTTCAGCATCTTTCATCATGCGATCGATTTCTTCGTCTGTCAAACCTGAGTTTGATTGGATAACAATTGTTTGTTCTTTTTGAGTTCCAAGATCTTTGGCCTTAACAGACACGATACCGTTCTTGTCGATGTCAAATGTTACTTCGATTTGAGGAATTCCACGAGGTGCGGCTGGGATATCAGTCAATTGGAAGCGTCCAAGAGTCTTGTTATCAGCTGCCATTGGGCGTTCACCTTGAAGAACGTGGATATCAACAGCTGGTTGGTTGTCTGCTGCAGTTGAGAAGACTTGTGATTTAGATGTTGGGATTGTAGTGTTGCGGTCGATAAGTTTTGTGAAGACACCACCCATTGTTTCGATACCAAGTGACAATGGTGTTACGTCAAGAAGGACAACGTCTTTAACATCACCAGTGATCACACCACCTTGGATAGCAGCACCCATGGCAACTACTTCATCAGGGTTTACTGATTTGTTTGGTTCTTTACCAGTTTCAGCTTTCACAGCTTCTACAACGGCTGGGATACGAGTTGAACCACCAACAAGGATAACTTCGTCGATATCTGACAAGCTCAAACCTGCATCTGAAAGGGCTTGACGAACTGGAACTTTTGTACGCTCTACAAGATCACGAGTCAAATCGTCAAATTTCGCACGAGTCAAGGTCATTTCTAAGTGAAGAGGTCCAGATTCACCAGCAGTGATAAATGGCAAGCTGATTTGAGTTGAAGTTACACCTGAAAGGTCTTTCTTAGCTTTTTCAGCCGCATCTTTCAAACGTTGAAGAGCCATCTTGTCTGTTGATAAGTCAATACCATTTTCTTTCTTGAATTCTGCAATCATGTGATCGATGATTTTTTGGTCAAAGTCGTCACCACCGAGTTTGTTATCCCCTGCAGTCGCCAATACGTCGAAGACACCGTCACCCAATTCAAGGATAGATACGTCGAATGTACCACCACCAAGGTCAAATACCAAGATTTTTTCTTCTTTGTCAGTCTTGTCCAAACCATAAGCAAGAGCTGCTGCAGTTGGTTCGTTGACAATACGTTCTACTTCAAGACCAGCGATTTTACCAGCGTCTTTTGTAGCTTGACGTTGTGCATCGTTGAAGTAAGCAGGAACTGTGATAACAGCTTTGGTTACTTTTTCACCAAGGTAATCTTCCGCATAACCTTTCAAGTATTGAAGGATCATAGCTGAGATTTCTTGTGGAGTATATTCTTTTCCATTTGCAGAAACTTTTTCAGAAGTTCCCATCTTAGATTTGATAGAGATAACTGTATCTGGGTTTGTGACTGCTTGACGTTTTGCAGCATCACCAACAATGATTTCACCGTTTTTGAATGATACTACAGATGGAGTTGTACGGTTTCCTTCTGGGTTTGCGATGATTTTGCTTTCAGTTCCTTCAAGAACTGCAACTGCTGAGTTTGTTGTACCTAAGTCAATACCGATAATTTTAGACATGTGTTTTTCTCCTTAAATTTTAATTCGAATTTTGATTTTTTGATATCCCCCTTAAGTGGTGGGGACGTGAGCAACTCCCTTCGGGATTTCATCACTTATTTTTGAGCCTATTGTCTCAAAAATCCCCTGTTTCAGTAGCAAAAGCTACTGAAACTTTCACCACGGTGGGAAATATCTTCCTTACAAGCCTCCGGCTTGCTTTCTATCTTTCTTTCATAGTTTATTGTCGTTTCGGACAAGTTTTCTATTATGTATGTTGTAACCGTCAGAATTGCCTAATCGAACACGCCCTAAGTTCTGGGTAAAAAAGATAGATTTTCTTGTGTTCATCGAACACTTCGTCAATCTCCTATTTTTACTGTGAGCTTTTTACAGGCTTTGTATCTTAGTTATAAACCACTACCATTGCTGGGCGTAGGATGCGGTCATGGAGTTTGTAGCCTTTTTGGAAGACTTGTGCGATGGTATCTGCTGGGTGTTCATCGTCTGCTGGGAGAGTTTGGATGGCCATGTGATAGTTATGGTCAAATTCGCCGTCAGCTGCGATTTCTTCGATCCCTTCTTCTTTTAAGGCATGTACCAAACTTTCTTGGACCATTTCCAAGCCCTTCTTCACATCATCTGTTAACCCTTCAACGGCAAGTGCACGTTCTAGGTTGTCGAGTGATGGTAAGATTGCTTTTGCTAAGTCCTGGCTACGATAACGTTGCAAGTTTTGACGCTCTTCATTCGCACGACGTTGAATATTCTGCATTTCTGCATGAGCGCGAAGGTATTTGTTTTCGAACTCATCCGCACGTTCATTTGCCAAGTCCAACTCAGACTTCTCAGGAGTTGTTTCTTCAGTTGTTTCCACAACTTCCTCTTCTTTCATTTCTTCGATTTTTTTATCTTGGGCCATTTTCGCCTCCTTTAATAATTACAATTTTAATTTACTTCGTAATGATTACTGCTGAGATAGCGATAAAAATCTGTCAACTTCATGGTCAAAATACGATTGACCACATTGACTTGGTTGACCAATTGCTGGTAATCCAGATTGACCGGACCGATAATCGCTAGAATTCCAAAACCTCGATAAGGAATGAGGAACTTACTGCTAATCACCGCCAAGTCAGCTAGACAAGACTCTTGACTGTCTGCAACACGGACATTTTGCATCTGATCTTCATGCAGACCTTCACGAATCTCCAGAGCCACTTTCTCTGGTTGGTCAAAGAACTGATAGGCCGCTAGATTGGCAAAATTCAAGAGATTGACCTTGCCTGCCACCACAATATTTTCGTTGAACATTTCTTTAAAAATGTGTTCAAAGAGATCCAGGACATTGTCCGTTGTTGTAAAGTAACGCTGGATAATCTGCGGAATCTCCGTCCGAATCTTGTAGTGAATATCTAGAACAGTGTGTCCGAGGAAACGCTCCCGAATGATGCTCTTCAGTTTCAGCAAATCTTCCTGCAAGAAGTTCCTTGGAATCAGAAACTGACTGGTAACCGTTCGCGACTCGTCTAGGGTAAATACTGCCAAGGCCGTATGTTGCCCCAAAACAACGATATCAAAGGCTGTCAACCGTTGCCTACTGGGCTCAACATCCAGTGCTACTACCGTACAGCCACTCAGGTCTGTCAGTAGATTAGCAGCTTCTTGCAGGATATCCTCCAATTTGAAGAATTCCTGATCAAAGGCTTTGACAATCTCATAAACCTCATTTTCGGCCAGTCGATCAAAATCAAGTGAGTGTTTCACATAGTACTGAAAACCAGCAACACTTGGCATTCGACCACTTGAAGTATGAGCCTTCTCAAGCAAACCTTGCTTTTCTAGAGCCGCCATATCATTACGAATGGTAGCACTGCTAGAGTTAATAGACTCTTGCAATGCTTTGGATCCGACAGGTTCGTGCGTTTTGGTAAAGATGTCAATAATCAGATTTAAAATATCCTGCTGACGCTCTGTAACCATCTCATCACTCCTCTCTGTCTGATCAATTAGCACTCGATACACCCAAGTGCTAACTCATGATTCTATTATACACCCTTAGAAGAGAATGTCAAGACAAAAACTTAAAAAATTAGCACTCTTTTGTCAAGAGTGCTAAAAATCAGTCTAAAGACCTAGAATCTTACTTCTCATCTGCTTGGTATTTCCTTTTAAGTCTGTAATATCCATAGATCAGATAAGAAATTAAACAAGCGTATAACAAGAAAATAATAAAGAAAGACCGAGACAAATTTTCTCGATACAAACTCATGCAAACAACAAGACCACCTGAAAAAGTGGCTATACAGGAACGAAGTCTAGACCGCATAACTTCCCATCTGAGACCATTACTCATATAGACTTTCTCCTCTGAAAGTATATCAGAAGTTGGTTTACGAAGAATTGAACAAAAACCTGTTTCTATCAATTCCCAACCGCTATTTCTAAAATCTTGTAGTTCATGCTTATACTTTTTAAGAAATCTAGAATCATAGATATGGTAGATGACATCGTCAGGTTGGCATTGTTCAAAATAGAAAAAACCAAAACGGTTAGTTCTATATCTCCAACCTTTCAAGTGCATCTCATGTAAATATTCTTCCTCCTTGTCCAAATCAACAATGGTGAAAATCCTAAATTGTACTTTGCTATTCATTGTCTTACCTCCAGATTAGAAAACAGGTATTGCTTCATTTATCAGATAATTCTTTCCACTTTTGAAACAATCTCCAAAAAATATAAGAAATCTGAATCGCAAAAACGATCAATAAAACCCAATCTATTATGAAAATCAAAAATACTTCCCAACTGAAATAACCTTTTCCAGTGAGTAACTTTGAGAAAACCAATAGCAGAGCTGAAAATAGAAGCAAAATAGGGAACATTCGCATTATTAAAATCCGCTTGATCATAGCTAACTTCCCGGTCGCATCATTATAAATTTCAAACTCTGCATCCGACTCAATGTTAGAAAGAACCTTTCTAAAGTAGGAAAAACCATTAAAGTCTGTAATATGCTCCCATCCACAATCTTTAAACAGTTGTAAATAGGAAGCTCTCTCTGATTTTTTCATGGGATAAAAATCCAACTGATAAGACACTTGCTCAGGGTGACACTTTTCAAAGGTATACTTAACTGCAAACAATAAGATAGAATAGCTTACTTTCCTAAGTTTCCAGCCCTTAGCATGCATTTTTCTAAGATATAAAGCCTCTCTATCATAATCCGCAATGGTAAAAATTCGGTAAACAATTTTCTTTTCCATCAACCTTCCTCCCGACTGTTTCTGTAGAGCCGCTCAATACGTTTCAATTCAATCTCCAAAACCTTTCGTCCCAAATCTGTTATCTGATAGATTTTCCGCTTTTCCTCTTCGCGGACAAAGGAAATCAAACCATCCTTTTCCATCTTTGACAAGGTACCATACATAGTTCCAGGACTAATCGAAACTTGCGAATCTGTCATCTCCTTGACCTTTTGTGTGATACCATATCCATGGTTCTCCTTCTGTAGACAAAACAAGATATAAAAACCTGTTTCCGTCATTGGAAGGTAAACACGCCTGATTTTATCTGTTAATTCCATTTAATCACACCTCCTATTTAATTCGATATATCGCACCTCGTTATATAAACTATATCACAGTTCGATATAAAATGCAAAAAAAAGATCACCCTAAGGCAATCTTTCTTCTATATTAGTAAAGATCTAAATAATTATCAACTTCCCATTGTGAAACGAAGGTCGCATAGCTAGCCCACTCAATACGTTTGGCTTCAAGGAAGCTAGTGTAAATGTGTTCACCTAGGGCTGCCTTGACCACTTCATCCTCAGTCAAAGCTTTCAAAGCGTTGTGAAGAGTTGATGGAAGATCAGTGATTCCAGCTTCCTTACGCTCTTCTGCTGTCATGATGTAGATATTCTCTTCGATAGGAGCTGGTGCTTCGATTTTGTTTTCAATACCATGCAAACCAACTTCCAAAAGAACAGCCATAGCGATGTATGGGTTTGCCATTGGGTCCACTGAACGCAACTCAAGACGAGTTCCCATACCGCGTGAAGCAGGCACGCGCACAAGTGGCGAACGGTTACGACCAGCCCAAGCAATGTAAACAGGTGCTTCATAACCTGGAACCAAACGTTTGTATGAGTTAACTGTTGGGTTCATGATAGCAGTATAGTTATAAGCATGCTTGATCAAACCACCAAGGAAATGGTAGGCTGTTTCAGACAACTGCATTCCTTTTGGATCATTTGGATCAAAGAAGGCATTATTTCCTTCTGCATCAAACAAGGACATATTACAGTGCATACCTGATCCAGCGATACCAAATTTTGGTTTCGCCATAAAGGTTGCGTAAAGACCATGTTTGCGAGCAATGGTTTTAACAACAAGTTTAAAGATTTGAATCTTGTCACAGGCACGGAGGACTTCATCATACTTGAAGTCAATCTCGTGTTGTCCAACCGCAACCTCGTGGTGACTTGCTTCTACTTCAAATCCCATTTTGGTCAAGACATTCACGATTTCACGACGTGTATTGTCTGCAAGGTCAGTAGGTGCCAAATCAAAGTAGCCACCCTTGTCATTTACCTCAAGAGTTGGATCGCCATTTTCATCGAGCTTAAATAGGAAAAATTCTGGTTCTGGACCAAGGTTGAAGGATTTGAATCCTACTTCTTCCATATGACGAAGTGCACGCTTCAGATTACCACGAGGGTCACCTGCAAAGGGTTCGCCTTCTGTTGTATAGACATCACAGATCAAACCTGCAACACTTCCATTTTCATCTCCCCAAGGGAAGACTGTCCATGTGTCCAAGTCTGGATACAAGTACATATCCGATTCGTTGATACGTACAAAACCTTCAATAGAAGAGCCATCAAACATAGCTTTGTTTGACAAGACCTTATCTAACTGTTCATCTGTAGCAGGAATTTCGACGTTTTTCATGGTTCCCAGAATATCTGAAAACATGAGACGGATAAAGGTAACATTTTTTTCCTTGACTTCACGACGAATATCTGCAGCTGTGATTGGCATGGGTTTTCTCCTTAATATATGACTACTTGCGATTGCCTAACCGCGACCAAAGGGTGACCGTACTGAAGCAAAGCGCCCCTGCTGGAGGAGTTCATTGTGAAGTGCACGACGCACTTCCGTCTGACTCACGGCTTTCTTGGACTTCGCCTCACGTTCAGCATATTTTTTCTTAATCGCAGCAATATTATGACCTTCAGAGATATAATCTTTGATTTCAAGCAGACGATCCATGTCATTCAACGAATACATGCGACGGTTCCCTTCGTTTCGATCAGGTTTGATCAACTCTTGATCTTCATAATAACGAATCTGACGCGCCGATAAATCGGTCAATTTCATAACACTGCCGATAGGAAAAACAGCCATATTTCGGCGAAATTCTCTTTCCTTCATTTACAATTTCCTTCTTTCTGTCTATTATAGTCTAAAAAAAGACAAACGTCAATTGATAATGTCATAAAATGTAACATTATTTTTCTTTTTTCTCTAAAAAGAGATGAATACGATCAATATCATAATTTACGAGAATTGCGACAAAAACTCCCATGAAAGTTTCCGATACACGCGCAAACACGTACAAAATTGTTTCACCGCTCGGTATTGATAGGGTAATGATCAACATAGCTGCTACACCACCAATAACCCCCGATTTATTATTCATGGCCACATTTGTCATAATGGTTAACATAGTGCAGATTGGAACAACCACCAAGGTCACCCAAAAGGCTCCATGAAATAAGGTATTTAAGAGAAAAAAGATAAGGGCGTAGAAGCCACCGATACTATTTCCTAGAATACGTGAAGTTCCAAAATGGACGCTCTTATCAAAACTCTCCCTCAGACTAAAAACTGCTGTCAGAGCACCGATTTGAAGACCTTTCCAGCCAAAAAAACCAAAAATCAAAAGAACTAGAAAAACGGCAATTCCCGTTTTAAAAGTCCGCATACCAAGTTTGAACTGTGACTTATCAAATTTATATTTTTTAAAATAACTCATAATCTCAACTTTCTACTACCATTTTAACATAATTTGGGTGATTTTATGAGTAATAGTTGAGAGGAAGCGTTTTCATTTCAAGTAAAAGAAAAGAGGAACTCTCATCCCTCTCTTCTTTGATTCATTTATAAAATCTTATTTTTCAGTCAAGGCTGCAAGTCCTGGAAGAACCTTACCTTCGAGGAGTTCCATTGATGCTCCACCACCAGTAGAGATCCATGAGAACTTGTCTGCACGGCCAAGGTTAATCGCTGCGGCAGCTGAGTCACCACCACCGATGATTGATTTCACGCCTGGTTGTTTCACGATAGCGTCCATCACACCGATTGTACCAGCTTGGAAGTCTGGGTTTTCAAATACACCCATTGGTCCGTTCCATACAACTGTCTTCGCACCAGTCAATTCTTGATCGAATTTAGCGATAGATTTTGGACCGATATCCAAACCAAGGAATCCAGGATCAACTGCTTCACCTTCAGTATCTTTCACTTCAGTGTAGTCAGCAAATGCGTTTGCTTCTTTTGAGTCAACTGGCAAGATCAATTTGCCGTTTGCTTTTTCAAGAAGAGCTTTCGCAACATCCAATTTGTCTTCTTCTACAAGTGAGTTACCGATTTCGATACCTTGAGCTTTGTAGAATGTGTAAGTCATCCCACCACCGATAAGAACTTTATCAGCTTTTTCAAGCAAGTTTTCGATAACACCGATCTTGTCTGAAACTTTTGAACCACCAAGGATGGCTACGAATGGGCGTTCTGGAGCTTCAACTGCTTCTTGGATGTAGGCAATTTCGTTTTCAAGAAGGAAACCAGCAACAGCTTTTTCAACGTTTGCTGAGATACCAACGTTAGATGCGTGTGCACGGTGAGCTGTACCGAATGCATCGTTTACGAAGATGCCATCTCCAAGAGATGCCCAGTATTTACCAAGTTCAGGATCATTTTTAGATTCTTTCTTGCCGTCAACATCTTCGAAACGAGTGTTTTCAACCAAGAGAACTTGTCCATCTTCAAGAGCGTTAACAGCGGCTTCCAATTCAGCACCACGTGTAACACCTGGGATAAATTTAACTTCTTGTCCCAATTTAGCAGCCAAGTCAGCAGCTACAGGAGCAAGTGATTTACCTTCTTTGTCTGCTTCTTCTTTTACACGTCCAAGGTGAGAGAAGAGGATTGCACGTCCACCTTGTTCAAGGATGTACTTGATAGTTGGAAGAGCTGCAGTGATACGGTTGTCATTGGTAATCACGCCATCTTTAACAGGTACGTTGAAGTCAACACGAACGAGAACTTTTTTCCCTTTCAAGTCAACGTCTTTAACAGTCAATTTTGCCATTAGATATGACTCCTTCTTTTTTTATACGTGTTAATTATATCACAAAATCAGTAAAAGAGATAGAAAAACCCTAAACTTTTCTTGTTCATTCTTCTATCTATTAACCTAAAAACCTAGGATTGCAGTGCGGGAAATAGTAATCTTCACATAATTCGGTTGGAATAATTTAGGCAAATTTATTGATTAATCTGCCTAATTACTTCTATACTATCCTTTTTCTAAGATTTTAATCCTTAATATTCTAAACTCTACAGTCCTTCTTTTTGAATTGCTAGGTTTCTTGTTATACAATATAACTAAAATAGTTTCTTCAGTTTGTGCTATTTGAAATTAAAAGAAGGGGANTTGCTACCATGAAATTAGAAAGACTAATCTATATTTTACTGTCTCTTTTAAATAAGAAGAGAATAACAGCTAAAGAGATTGCAGAGAGGTTTGAAATATCTACTCGAACTGTATATAGAGACATGGATACACTCAGTTTAGCGGGGATCCCAAACTATTCGGAACGTGGAGATAAGGGAGGTTTCTATATACCAAGCGACTATAAGATAGACAGAAACTTTTTCACTGAGGAAGAGAGACAGTTTATCATTAATATGAGCCAAAATGTTAGTAAAATCGTTGGTCATTCAAGTCTTGACAGTATCGAGCACAAGCTGTCTTCTCAAGAAATTACAAGAGCAAACAGTCCTTTTTACTTTGATCTCAGTTCCTGGACTCTTAATACAAATTTTTTACTAGAAATTGAGGAAGCAATACAAACTGAACAGATGATTTCTTTTTCTTACTATTCGAAAAAACAAGAGAAAAGTCAGCGAACAATTATCCCATACAGATTGATCTATAAACTGAATACTTGGTATGTTATCGGTTACTGCTTAGAAAAATTAGATTTTCGTATTTTTAAATTAACTCGAATTCGAGAACTAGAACCAGTGGAGATAAAAGATAAATCATTCGATTATCCACGTTTATCTCAAGAAAAGTTAGAGCTTTTTTTAAATCCCCCAAAACATAAAGTGGAGGGGCAAAGAGAAGAAATCGAACTAGTTTTTACAAGATTTGCACTTCCAAAAATCTACGATCACTTCACGGAAGAAGAAATCAGAGTCGAGGACGAAATAATAAAAGTTCAGGCATTCAGAGCTTTAACTCCTGCATTTTTTGATTTACTCTTAAGCTTTGGTTATCAAGTAAAGGTCGTATCTCCAAGTCACTTACAAAATCTACTGGTCAGTACTCTCAAAAAAAATCTTCAGCAATATGACAACCTGTAGTCATATTTCCTTTTGTATACTCTTAAGTGGGCAAAATATTTCGTGATATTCATCATAGCCCAATTATTTTACAGGAGGTTCCAAATGGATACAAAAACACTTGCAGAAAGCTATTTTACGGCAGTAAATGAGGGAGGCTGGGAAGGTTTCGTAGCTGAAAACTTTGATTATGGCATGTGCGATAGTATAGAAATTCGACAAGGACGTGATGTTTATTTGCAAGGCGCAGGCCAATTCTATGCTTTGAGCCAGCATCTTGAAGTGAAGCAATTACTTGTTGATAGTCGAACAGTCTCAGCTTTAAATCGCTACCGTCTACATTCTCCTCAAGGAAAAGAACTAGAACTGGATGTCGCAGAATTTCTGAAATTCAATGAATTTGATAAATTAGTTGCATCCAATATTTATTTCGACACTTATCGTTTCCAAAAATTTATCCAAGGAATTGAATAACAAAAATCTAGCTTCAAATTTACTCTTCAATTTCAAAACTAAAAACAAGGCCTGACTAATCTACAGTCAAACCTTGTTTTTTATTTTCATGAGAAAATCCAAGATTCGTAAATCCGATTAGTCTTCTTTCTTCTTTCTAGCAAGCAAGCCATAACCGCTCATTACTCCGAGGAGTCCCAGCGCTACTAGACTAGCATCTCTTGTCGCTCCCGTATTTGGAAGCTCTCTGCTTGTTTCTTCAACTTTTGCTGGTGCTGCTGAAAGCGCTTGATCCCTTGTTTGTGAGACTTGATCTTCTTTCGTTCCTACTTCAACAATTTCTGGAAGAGCTTCCTTGAGAACCTCAGTTGAACGAAGGGTGCGTTTGCCCTGAGCATCGACTTCTACAAAGCGACGAACTTGACCTTCAACACCTGCTTGAACTAGCTGGCCTTGTCCTTTGAGAAGCTCGGCGTTTGGTCGTTCCTGATGTTCGAAGGAAACTGTCCCCTCTTCAACTTCTAGTTTCGGAATTTCTAAAACTAGGTCTTTTACTCCTTCAGCTGGCTGGTTGCTTGATAGAACTTTTGTTCCTACTTCGGTGATTTCTGGGATTGCTTCCTTGGCAACCTCTGTCGAATGAAGAGTGCGTTTGCCTTGGCTATCTACTTCTACAAAACGACGAACTTGACCTTCAACTCCTGCTTGTACAACACGGCGTTGACCTTTGAGAAGTTCGGCGTTTGGTCGCTCCTGACGTTCAAAGGCTGTTGTTTCAGTTTCAACAACTAGTTCAGGGAGAGCTTCAACCGTTGGAGCCACTTCATTTGGATCCATACTTCCAACATGATGGCTTTCTTCTGCAGGAACTAGTTTCTTATTCAACTTTTCTTTCATTTCCGCAAAAGCTTGTGGAGTTGGCATCTCTGAAGCCAACAAAGCTTCTGCTTGGGCAATCAACTCAGCTTGAGAATCTTTTTCACGAAGGGATTCGAGCAAGCCTTCCAATTCTTCTCTAGCAGTTTGGTAACGTTGATTTCCATCCAAGTCTGTCCCTGCTTGTTTCAACTCATTCAAAGCCCGGTTGACTTCTTCTTGGCTAGCATTGTGGTTTTCTGCTACAGCTTTCGCTGCATTGAGCTTCTCTACTAGTGCTGCTTGTTTGTCCTCGCTTGAGAAGGTGTAGGCAAGGGTTGACTGACGGCCTTGGGCAGCAGTGATTTCTTGTTTGAGGTACTCATCGTTGACAGCCGCTTTTGGAGAAACCAAGACATCAAACTCGGCTGTATGTCCCTTGTAATGCAAGGTCAAGGTCTGACGACCAGTCTTTTGAGCATCGTAGCCCGTAATTTCAACACCTTGGTCCGTGAAAGCATGACTTTCTTCTGTCTCATCATCATAGAGAACGCCGAAGCGACCTTCTGCAAGATCCAGTTGCTCTCCTACTAGATAGTCTGTTTTCGGTTTCTGAGTAATGTACAAACCTGCTACTTCTTTCGGCTTCCCTTCATCTTGACCTGTCACTTGTACTTTTAAGTCACTAGTAACTGGAAGTCCAAGGTAGCTAACTGTGAGCTTCTGTTCCCCTTTTTGATGAGCGTCGTATCCAGATACCGTCACACCTGAGTGAGTAAGGTTAATCAACTCGTCGGCTTGTCCCCCTTCGTATTGAACACGTAGTGTTCCGCCTCTGAGGTCCAGTTTTTCTCCCTCTTTATAAACTGTCTTCTTAGGCCCTTTTTCAAGGCTAACTGCAGCAATTTTCCTCTCATCCTGTGGAATCGCTACTGCCAAGGTGTTACTGATTTCTTTGCCAGGTAGTTGGGTACGATAGTAGAGGAGAGTTGGTTGCTTGTCAAAGCCCAATGGCGCTGTTGCCAAGTCGCCAACAGTTTCAGTCTTCAAGGTTGCAATTGGTGTTTGTGAATCTGCCTTGTCGTAAACGGTGATGGTTGCGCCTGCTGGAACATCAGAGAAGCCTAGTTGAACTTGGTGGTTTCCAAGTGAACGAGCAGCTACCTTAGCCATTGGAATATTTTGACTTTCTGTGTCCAAGGTTTCGTACATCTTCCAGTTGTAGATACGAATGGCTTTCCAAGGTGTTCCGTTATCAGATGTAATGACATGCAAACGCCAGTCTTGGGCAGTGATTGGTTTATCAAGAGTGATATCCGTCACGTGCGCTTTATTTCCACGGACTTCCTTGGCTAGTTTCCACTCGCCATCTGTATCCTTGTAATAAAGATCAAAGTCCTTGGTATTCATCAGACCATCGTTAACAGACTCACCACCAGCTCCCGCATGATCCATTACCCATCTGACAACACGACGTGGTTGAGTCAAACGAATATCGACACTACCGCTCAATTGTCCTGAAGACCACTTGTCTGATAGACTTGTAATCGTACCGTTCAACATGCCTTCGATACCTTCACCGCCTTCAGTATTCGGGAAAGTACTACCAATAACCGTTGCCCCTGGAACAATATTTTCAGCCAAAGGTCTTGGGAGAGTTGTATCCTGAACAGTCATGCCCCAGTTGAATGACGCAGTCGCAGCTTCTGAACGGAGGCCATTTTTACCAACTGCAACGACTTTCAATTCTTGAGTCCTACCAGTCGCATTAGCAGAACGGCTAACTTTTGGCAAGTAGATGGTTGAAGCAGATGAACCTGTCAACAAACGCCAGTTATCCCCGTCTTTTTCGTAGACTTCATAGAAATCCGCATCTTGGTTACCCGAAAATTGAACCACCGCTTCAGCTTCTTGGGCATTCTTGAGAGATTGTTTCACCACTGAGAGTCCGGTCGGGGCTTGTGGTGCTTGGTAATTGTCTGAAATTGTTAATTGACCTAGGTTGAACTGATAATCTTTTACAGCTCCTTCATGCTCGAAGAAGAGTTTGACTGCATAGATGGTTTTACCTGCTAGTGAGCTAAGGTCAAATTCTTCATTCTTCCAGTCATCAGAGAGAGTCAGTTCTTTCCATGCAGCTGCATCCTCAAATTTGTAGTCTGGAGTCGTAGAGAAGGCCATATAAACTTTAGAGCCTTTTCCTCCCTTGTGGGCAACACGAAGTTTGGTTTTCTCAGTTACTTCTAATTTGGTAGAATACAAATTCACATCCTGGTCCGTCTTACCAGCAACATCACCTGAGAATTTAAGAGAATTACCGCCATTGTAGGCATCTGTAAAGTCGTATTCTGCACGAAGTTTTTCCCCCGTTGAAGTCTGCCACCAGCGCCAAGTTGGCAAGACACCTGAAACCGAACGGTAGTTCCATTCAGAATCCTTAGAAACTTTGCCATCTACAAACCACTTTCTACCATGACCTGTATTAAAGGAGGTCGTGAAGGTGCGTCCTACTGCTGGTGTACGATCAGCAACTAAATTGGCAATTCCATACCATTCTTTATCCGCTGGTTTTTGAGCCGTTGGATCTCCTTGGTAACCTGTGAAGAAGATGTCTTCGTTTTTGTGGTAATCTTCCCCTGTTTTTCCTAGACTGGTAATCGTATCTGGTGCAAAGAGTCCAAGTGACAAACGCAACTTGCCTTTTTCATCTAAGAGGGCATCCCATTTGACTTTGGTCTTATAAGAACCACCTTGTTGCAATTCTAAGCCTGCAAAGACATCATATTGGCTACGTTCTAGCCATTTAGCCATCTCTACGGAGTGGTCATTCTTTTCCTTATTCCAGTTGAAGTTAGCAAAGAATTGATCCGCAGGAACCTTGTCTCCTTCTTTTTGCATGAACTGGTAGTTGTAATCACCAAGACCATCCTCGTGGTAACGGCCATATTTGTAGGTCATGGCATCGTACCAAGCATACTTGATTGGATGGTTGACCTTAGCTGCGTATTCTTTTGTATAAAGCATGAATTGGCGCATTTTTTCACCAAGAGGTGCTACCAATTCCCCCGTTGTTTCTTGGTTGATGAAATAGCCATCAAAGCCATAGTACTTAGCGAGATCAACAAGTTTCCGTGCGATAGGGAAGGTGCCATCTGCATCTTGTTTCAAGGCAGCGGCAAATTTCTCTTGGTCGGCAATGCTATTTGACCAGTTGAAAAAGAGGGTTCCATAAACGGGAACTCCGTTGCGGTGCCCGGCATCAATGACATCTGTAGTTGGAACTAGACCTTCCCAGAAGACCATTGAATCCAAGTATTGCCAGTAGTCAAAAGCATAGGCCTTGAATTCCTCACCACCGACAGAAGCGTGGTCTTTAGCTTTCGAGTTGGTATTTGCTAGAGCTTGAACCTTGGCTCTTCTGCTTGCTTTTTCATTAACCAACTGGCCTCTATGGCGCTTGGCGAGTTCAACTGAGGAACGGTTGATGGAATCATCCTCACGCGCACCCGGTTCCCATTTTAACAAATCTTCCCAAGTATCAAATTTTATTTCTTTTGGTCGGAGACTCTTTTCTTCATTTTTAGGAACGTCTGCTAGAGTCGGTTTGTCGGCTTTCTTCTCAGCTACTTGAGGAACCTCCTCTGGTTTAACTTCTTCTTTATCAGTTTGTTGAGCAGTTTTTTCAGCTTTATCTGTCAGAGCGGGTTTTGCCTCTTCTTTTTCATTGACCAAATCAGCTATTGCTGGAGTGTTTTCTGAAATTGGTTGCTCAGCTACTTTGTTCTCTGTTTCCTCTAATTGTTTTTCAAGGGCTGCAGTATCTGGATTAGCTGTTTCACTAGCGCTTGTAGCTTGGGCGCTCGTATTTGCAGCTGTTTCAGGGGCTGCGACTTGTTCGGCAAGAGCTGGGCTCGCAAATAGAGCTGAGCCAATCATCAAGGAACAGGCCCCGATTGACAGCTTACGAATACTGTAACGGCAACGTTTTTCAAAAAATAGATTTTTCATCTTATCCTCCTAATAAAATATAAAGTAAGCGCTTCACTTTTTTGATAAAAAGTAACTGTTCTCAGTGCACACCACCAGAACAGGATCATCTTCATTTTATCCTATATGAAAGCGATGTCAATCTATTTAACATAAAAACTATAACTAGGATAATAATCAGTAAAATTTGGACACAATCCTATAAATCATCTATCTCAAAGGGAATCTATCTCTCATTTTAAAATAAAGTTCTTCTTTCTTATGAAAATTTCAGCTAAACACTTGTGAGATTTACTTTTATCCTTTAAAATAGAATAGGAGAAATTCCGTTATTATTTTTCGGAGGAAAAAGAAATGTCCATTAATTGGCAGGAAATTTTATTTCACTTTTTAGGAGGTCTAGGACTGTTTTTATACAGTATTAAGACCATGGGAGACGGTTTACAACAAGCTGCTGGAGATCGCCTTCGTTTTTATATTGACAAGTACACTAGCAACCCCTTTTTAGGTGTTCTAGTCGGGATTGTCGTGACTGCCCTGATTCAGTCAAGTACAGGGGTTACAGTTATCACGGTTGGGCTGGTCAGCGCTAGTCTTCTCACTCTTAGACAGGCTATCGGAATTATCATGGGAGCCAACATCGGAACCACCGTTACTTCCTTTATCATCGGTTTCAAACTGGGCGAGTATGCTTTACCCTTGATTTTCCTTGGAACCATGTTCCTCTTCTTTACAAAAAACAGAACAGCAAACAATATCGGGCGCATCCTGTTTGGTGTGGGGGGAATCTTCTACGCTCTCAACCTCATCAGTGCCGGTATGAGTCCGCTTAAAGATTTACCACAATTCAAGGAATATATGGTAACTTTAGGACAAAATCCTGTGTTGGGAGTTTTTGCTGGTGCGGTGATTACTGTCCTCATCCAGGCTTCCTCGGCTACAATCGGGATTCTACAAGGCCTCTATGCAGGTGGTTTCCTTGACCTTAAAGGTTCGCTACCAGTTCTCTTTGGAGATAATATCGGGACAACCTTAACTGTTATCCTAGCAGCTGCTGGAGCAAACATATCTGCAAAACGGGTTGCTGCAACCCACGTTACCTTTAACGTTCTAGGGACTATTCTTTGCTTAATTTTATTAGGCCCCTTCACTTCGATGATTGAGTACTTCCAGGCACTCCTTCACCTCTCACCTGAGATGACAATCGCCTTCTCTCACGGAGCCTTTAACGTAAGTAACACCATTGTACAATTTCCATTCATCGGAGCCTTGGCCTACTTTGTAACCAAGCTCATCCCTGGTGAAGACGAGGTTGTCAAGTACGAGCCTCTTTATCTCGACGAACAGCTTATCCAGCAATCTCCTTCTATCGCTCTAGGAAATGCCAAAAAAGAACTCTTGCACTTGGGGAACTATGCAGCCAAAGCTTTTGACCTTTCTTATAGCTATATCATCGGTTTGGATGAAAAGGTAGCTGAAAAAGGGCACAAGACGGAGGAAGCCATCAACACCATCGATGAAAAACTCACTCGTTACCTCATCAGACTCTCAAGCGAATCCTTGAGTCAAAAGGAAAGCGAAGTCTTGACCAACATTCTGGATTCATCTCGTGATTTGGAACGGATTGGGGACCATGCAGAAGGCTTGCTCAACCTAACAGACTACCTCCAACGTAAGAATGTTCAATTCTCTGGTGCTGCTTTGGAGGAATTGGCGGATATCTATCAAAAAACTACTGACTTTATCAAGGATGCCCTTGATAGTGTGGAAAACAATGATATTGAAAAAGCTCAAAGTCTGATTGAACGCCATAAAGAAATCAACAATATGGAACGCATTCTCAGAAAGACCCATATCAAACGCCTCAACAAGGGCGAGTGTTCAACACAAGCTGGGGTCAACTTTATCGACATTATTTCCCATTACACTCGTGTATCTGACCACGCCATGAACCTTGCTGAAAAGGTCATCGCTGAACAAATCTAATAACCTAAAAGCTATCCTGAATGGGATGGCTTTTTTCGTCTCCTCATCAAGAATTTCTTTTCTAGCATATAAAAAATGCTTTGATCCACAATGGAATCAAAGCATTTTAAAGAGTTCACCAAACATGATAGCAGAAACTGCAGTGCCCCTATACTTGGCTTCTTCTCTTTTGATAAAGCGCGCCAAGTTGATCAACTCAGGTGCTGGGTGTTTGGGATTGATGAGCAATTCACGGGTGACCAGTCCTGAGAGTCGGACTGCTAGTAATTGCTCATTTGTAGTTGGTAGTTTTTTAGCAGTCTCTAGGAGAGCAGCAACTAAATCTTCACTCAAACCCTGACGAGCATGGTTATAGAGATCTTTTATAAGGCTTTCTAGGTTTGGTTCTGCCATCCCGACACTCCCTTATGCTTAATAATTTTTAATCAAATCAACCGTTGAACGATCCAATTTTTTCACCAAGGCTTGCAAGAAGGCTTGAGCTTCTAGGAAGTCATCCATAGCGTAGAGGGTTTGGTGAGAGTGGATATAACGAGCGCAGACACCGATAGTTGTTGATGGGACACCACCATTTTTCAGATGAGCTGCTCCAGCGTCTGTTCCGCCTTTACCACAGTAGTATTGGTACTTGATGCCAGCTTCTTCAGCCGTTGTCAAAAGGAAATCCTTCATACCTGGGAGGAGCAAGTGACCTGGATCGTAGAAGCGAATCAAGGTTCCGTCCCCAATCTTGCCTTGGCCACCATAAACATCACCAGCAGGTGAACAGTCAACGGCTAGGAAAACTTCTGGGTCAAACTTAGTTGTAGAGGTATGAGCGCCACGGAGACCAACCTCTTCTTGGACATTGGCACCAAGATAGAGTTCATTTCCGAGCTTTTGGCCTGACAAAGCTTCTGCAAGCTCGCTTACCATGAGGACACCATAGCGGTTATCCCAAGCTTTTGAGATGATATTTTTTTCATTGGCTGTCAAGATAGCAGAACTATCTGGGACAATGGTGTCACCAGGACGGATGCCAAAACTTTCTGCCTCAGCCTTATCCGCAAACCCACCATCAAAAACGATATCGGCAATGGCTGGCATGGTTGGTCCACCCTTTCCACGTGTCAAATGTGGAGGGACAGAACCTGAGATCACTGGAATTTCACGACCGTCACGAGTAAAGAGTTTAAAGCGTTGGCTGCTGACCACCATAGGATTCCAGCCACCGATTTCAACAACACGGAAGGTTCCATCTGGCTTGATTTCGCTGACCATAAAACCAACTTCGTCCATGTGAGAAGCGACTAAGACACGTGGTGCATCCGTAGCTTCTGAATGTTTAATCCCGAAAATACCACCCAAGCCATCTGTCACTACTTCATCCACATGCGGTGTCAACTTTTCACGAAGATAAGCCCGGACAGGTGCTTCATGACCTGAGATCGCAGCAAGCTCTGTTACTTCTTTGATTTTTGAAAATAATGTTGTCATATCAGTTCCTTCTTTCTGTCCTCCATTTTACCACTTTTTATAGGAGAAGGATAGTGGGAAGGTAGATTGGTTTTTACCCAGTTTTCCAATAAAAGAGAGGGTCAGATGTTATTTCAGGAATTTTTCTTTCTTTTTACATTAAATTGTCAGAAAATTTATTGACAGATTAAAAAAATCGTGTTACATTTATATCCGCAGGTATCTTTCGGTACCAAATCTACACGAAAGGACTGGGTATGAAACTTTCTCATTATTTAACTGGCTTACTTCTACTCCTAGTCTTTCTCTCCATTACCATTGGAACCAGTGATTTTTCTTGGGAAAAATTCTTTGCTTTTGATCAACAGACTTGGCTTCTCTTTCAAGAGTCGCGTCTTCCAAGAACCATCAGCATTCTCCTTGCAGCCTCTAGTATGAGCATGGCAGGGCTCCTCATGCAGACCATTACCCAAAATCAGTTTGCTGCTCCGAGTACAGTCGGAACGACTGAAGCCGCCAAACTGGGAATGGTGTTGAGCCTCTTTGTCTTTCCGTCTGCGAGTCTGACCCAAAAGATGCTCTTTGCTTTTGTTTCATCGATTGTATTCACTCTCTTCTTCCTAGCCTTTATGACCATTTTTACTGTAAAGGAAAGGTGGATGTTGCCCTTAATTGGGATCATCTATAGTGGGATTATCGGTTCTATCACAGAAGTTATCGCCTATCGTTTCAATCTGGTTCAGAGTATGACGGCTTGGACCCAAGGCTCCTTCTCCATGATTCAGACCCATCAGTATGAGTGGCTCTTCTTAGGCCTCATCATCTTGATAGCCGTTTGGAAATTATCCCAAACCTTCACCATCATGAATCTGGGCAAGGAAACCAGTGAGAGTTTGGGGATTTCCTACTCCCTACTTGAAAAGCTGGCCCTCTTTCTAGTGGCGCTAACGACAAGTGTCACCATGATTACCGTGGGTGCCTTGCCTTTTCTCGGGGTTATCGTCCCCAATCTTGTCCGCAAGCGCTATGGAGATAATCTGAGCCAAACCAAACTCATGGTCGCTCTGGTCGGTGCCAATCTGGTTCTGGCCTGCGATATCCTCTCTCGAGTCTTGATTCGGCCCTATGAGCTGTCTGTCAGTCTCCTACTAGGAATCATCGGTAGCCTCGTCTTTATCCTACTTCTATGGAGAGGAGGACGAAAAAATGCAGTCTAAAAGCAAACACACCAAGCTCTTCTACCTTCTCATTATTCTGGCCATCGGAGCTTGTCTCCTCTACTTTTGGCCCATTAGCCACCTATCTGCCTTTGCCTGGAAGCTACGTTCCCAAAAAATCATCGTTTATCTCTTGGTAGCCATCGCGACAGGAATTTCGACTATTAGTTTTCAAACTCTGACGGAAAATCGCTTTCTAACGCCAAGTATTTTAGGAATCGAATCCTTCTATGTCTTGCTACAGACCCTGCTACTGATATTTGAAAGCAAATTTCTACAGCTTGGGAAGTCGCCTGTCTTAGAATTTCTAATCTTGCTTCTGCTTCAATCCCTCTTCTTTCTCGCCTTACAGGGTTACTTGAAGACACTGATGAAACAAGATCTGGTCTTCATTCTGCTAATCTGTCTAGCACTCGGAAGTCTCTTTCGAAATATCAGTACCTTCCTCCAAGTCCTGATGGATCCAAATGAATACGATAAACTGCAGAACAGTCTCTTTGCCTCCTTTCAGCATCTCAACACTTCCATCCTAGCCATCGGTTCTCTAATCATCCTCGCTTTGACAATCTTTTTCTTTCGAAAAGCAGTCATTCTGGATGTCTTACACCTGCAAAGAGAAACAGCTCAGATACTGGGACTCGATGTTGAAAAAGAACAGAGAGAACTCCTCTGGGGCATCGTACTTTTGACCTCAACGGCAACTGCCTTGGTAGGACCTATGGCCTTCTTCGGCTTTATGCTGGCCAATCTCACTTACCTGATTGTCAAAGATTATCGACACAAATTGCTCTTTATCGTAGTCATTCTGATTGGATTTATCAGTTTAACCTTGGGGCAAGCCCTCATTGAACGAGTCTTTGCACTGGAAATTCGCATCAGCATGATTATCGAGAGTGTGGGTGGCTTCTTATTCTTTATCTTACTTTATAGGAGGGCATGTCGGTGAAACTGGAAAATATTGACAAATCCATTCAAAAACAGGATATTTTGCAAGACATTTCGCTTGAAGTCAGTCCTCATAAACTGACAGCCTTCATTGGTCCAAATGGTGCTGGAAAATCAACTCTCCTCTCCATCATGAGCAGACTGACCAAGAAAGATCAGGGAATCCTCAGTATCAAAGGGCGTGAAATTGAGAGTTGGAATTCGCAAGAACTAGCCAAAGAGCTGACTATCCTAAAGCAGAAGATCAATTACCAAGCCAAATTGACCGTTGAAGAGCTGGTCAGCTTTGGACGTTTTCCCTACAGCCGTGGTCGACTGAGGGCGGAAGACTGGGAAAAAATCCGAGAAACTCTGGACTATCTGGAACTGACCAACTTAAAAGACCGCTATATCGATAGTCTGTCTGGTGGACAGCTCCAACGTGTTTTTATCGCGATGGTACTGGCCCAGGATACTGACTTTATCTTGCTAGACGAACCGCTTAACAATCTCGATATCAAGCAAAGCGTCAGCATGATGCAGATTCTTCGGCGACTGGTGGAGGAACTAGGGAAGACCATTATCATCGTCCTCCACGATATCAACATGGCCAGCCAGTATGCGGATGAAATTGTTGCCTTCAAGGACGGTCAAGTCTTTTGCAAGGGAACGACTGCTCAAATCATGCAGGCTGACCTGCTCAGTCAACTCTATGAGATTCCCATCACGTTGGCTGATATCAATGGCAAAAAGATCTGTATCTATAGCTAGCTATTATGAACTCATGTTAGAGAACCCTCTGTCTCTTAGCTAACAAGTCTATCTAAGAGACCCCTACATCGTTATCACATTTTAAAAAGGAGAAATTATGAAAACATCCCTTAAACTTTATCTCACTGCCCTAGCGGCTAGCTTCTTGCTCCTACTTGGTGCATGTAGTACAACTAAAACTACGAAGCAAGCAGAGACAAGTAGTTCTGCTCAAACAGAAGTAACCATTAAAAGTTCACTAGATGAGGTCAAACTTTCAAAGGTTCCTGAAAAGATTGTGACCTTTGATCTCGGTGCTGCGGATACTATTCGCGCTTTAGGATTTGAAAAGAATATCGTCGGAATGCCTACAAAAACTGTTCCGACCTACCTAAAAGATCTTGCAGGAAATGTCAACAATGTGGGTTCCATGGTTGAGCCAGACCTAGAAGCCATTGCTGCTCTTGAACCGGATTTGATTATCGCTTCTCCACGTACCCAAAAATTCGTAGACAAGTTCAAAGAAATCGCTCCAACAGTCCTCTTCCAAGCAAGCAAGGACGACTACTGGACTTCAACCAAGGCTAACATCGAATCTCTAGCAAGCGCCTTTGGCGAAACTGGTACACAGAAAGCTAAAGAAGAATTAGCTAACCTAGATAAGAGCATCCAAGAAGTCGCTTCTAAAAATGAAAGTTCTGACAAAAAAGCCCTTGCAATCCTCCTAAATGAAGGAAAAATGGCTGCCTTTGGTGCCCAATCTCGTTTCTCTTTCTTGTACCAAACCTTGAAATTCAAACCAACTGATACTCAATTTGAAGACTCTCGTCATGGCCAGGAAGTCAGCTTTGAAAGTGTCAAAGAAATCAATCCTGACATCCTCTTTGCCATCAACCGTACCCTTGCCATCGGTGGAGATAACTCTAGCAACGATGGCGTCCTAGAAAATGCCCTCATTGCTGAAACTCCTGCCGCTAAAAATGGTAAAATCATCCAACTAACACCAGACCTCTGGTATCTAAGTGGTGGCGGTCTTGAATCAACTAAACTTATGATTGAAGACGCACAAAAAGCTTTGAAATAAGCAAGAAAACCCAACATCAAATGATGTTGGGTTATTTTTCTTCTTGATTCCGTTTGAGGGAAAAGTGGTCTGGGACGGGGTCCTTACCTGTTTTCGACCAAGGATGGCATCGGAAAATTCGAGCCAAGCCCATCAGAACACCCTTGAAGCCATGTTTTTCAATAGCCTGAATCATGTAGTTGGAACAAGTCGGCTCAAAGCGACAAGAGGGTGGAAAGGCTGGTGAGATAAAACGTTGGTAAAAGCGTACTGGCGCTATTAAGATGCGTTTCATTATTTCTTGGTTACAGCCATAGTGTGTAGTTGGCTGATTTCTTTTTTATTAAGGCGACGGGATTCTCCTGGACGAAGACCTGTCAAGTCTAAGTGTCCAAAACGTGTCCGAGACAGTTTATCAACTTGAAGACCGACGGCTTCAAACATCTTTTTAACCTGATGGTTACGCCCTTCATGGATAGTCAACTGTACCACAGAGCGGTTTTTGACTGGATCCACTTTGAGAATTTCATAAACAGCTGGCTTAGTTTTCTTGCCATCAATCTCAAGACCGCGGGTCAAGGGGCGGAGATTGTCCTTATTAGCCACACCTTTAACACGCGCGACATAGACCTTGTCAATCTCATTACGGGGGTGAATCATCTCGTCTGTAAAGTCCCCATCATTGGTTAAAATCAAGACACCTGATGTATCCCAGTCCAAACGTCCAACTGGGTAAATACGTTCTTTGACATTAGGCAAGAGATCTACAACAGTCTTGCGGCCCTTGTCGTCTGTCACACTGGAAATCACTCCGCGTGGTTTGTTAAGCAAATAGTAGACCTTTTCTTCGTTGTAGATGGGCTGGCCTTCCACTTCGACCTTGTCACCAGACTTGATGGTCGTCGCTAGTTCACGCACCACTTGGCCGTTGACGGTTACCAAGCCTTGCTTGATCAACTCTTCTGCTTTTCTCCTACTGGCCACACCTGCGTGGGCAATATACTTATTGATTCTCATCTTCTTCTATCCTTTCACCAAATAATTGGCTTTCTTGGGCTTGAATCTCAAGCTCATCAATCACTGGCAGTTCTTCCAAATGGTTAATCCCCATGTAATCTAGGAAATAATCCGTAGTCACATAGAGGTTGGGGCGGCCCAACACTTCTTTCTTTCCATCTTCTCTTATCAATTCAAAAGCTTGTAGCTTAGCTAGAGCTCCACTAGAATTAACCCCACGAATAGCATCAATCTCAATTCGGGTAATCGGCTGCTTGTAGGCAATGATGGACAAGGTTTCAAGAGCAGCCCGAGACAAACTTTGGTTGATGGGTGCCTTGGAGTATTCCTTCAAAATCGCTGCAAATTGAGGCTTGGTGACCAATCTGTATGCGCCACCTGTCTCAATCAGAGACAAGCTCGAATCTTGGTCTTTTTCATACTTCTGGGCTAATTTTTCTAAACTCTGTTGGATGCCTGTCGGTGGAAGTGAGAGGAGTTCAGCCAACTGGCGAACTCGAATCCCATCTTCACCTGCTACAAATAAGAGCGCTTCTATTTCTGCTAAAGTACTCATCTTTCCTCTCTATCAAGTCTAGCTTTGTGCCTCTTGATTTTCTTCCTTCTTTTCCATAAGATAGATATCTCCGAAACTCTCCTCTTGCACGAGGATTAATTCCTGAGTTTTGATTAACTCTAGGGTTGCCAAAAAGAGGGTAATAACCTCTTGAACATTCTGGGCTTCCTTAAACAAATCCTGCAAACGCAACTGGTCTCGTCCAGTCAAGGACTCTTTTACGATGGCCATCATGTCCTCAATCTTATACTCATCGCGCAGGATGGTCGTGTGGTTCTGAGCGAACTCCTCTTTTTTCTTGGCTAGGATATTTGAAAAAGCCAAAAAGAGGTCAATGGTCGTCTTGTCATGTACAAGTTCTGCATCCTCGTAAATCAACTCTGTTGGCGCTTTGGAGTAGTACTGAGCCCGATCTTGGTGCTTAGCCTCCAAGTGCTCACCCAAGAGCTTGAACTTGCGGTATTCTTCGATTTGGGAGAGAAGGTCCTGCTCCAGGTCATCCTCCAAGTCTGTCACTTCTGCTACTTTTGGCAAGAGCTTGCGGCTCTTGATCAGCATCAGCTGACTGGCCATAACCATATACTCGCCCGTTACTTCCAGACGCATGGCCTGCAGAGTTGAGACATAGGCTAGATACTGTTCGATAACTTCTGTAATGGGCACATCGTAGATATCCATCTGGTACTTAGAAACCAGGTGCAAGAGTAAGTCCAGCGGCCCTTCAAAATCTTTTAATTTAATATCCATTATCTATATTTTTCTAAGGTCAGGACTGTTTTTAATCCTAATTTTTTTGCAATTTCGTACAAATCGACCTTGTTTTCTATTTGTCTTAGAATGAACTGTTCCCGCAAAGCTTGAGCGGATAAGGTTGGGAAACCTTTCTCATTGACAAAGGACTCTAGCTGACGAAATGCCCACTGACGAGAATAGGCTTTCCCTCCCCTTTCAAAGAGATAGGTCTGCCCCATCAAGAGTTCCAATTCTGGAATCAAGGGCGTAGGAATGGCTACAATCCTCTGTTGGGAAGTCTTGTTGATTCTCAACACCTGAAAATCCAGATTGATATCCGAAACCTTAAGAGCTAAAATTTCACTAGGCAGGAGTCCTATTTCCAAGATAAGAAGCGCCAGCAAGCGTCCTTCTGGATAATTACTTTCCTGCCAAAAAGAATCTAGGTCTAGAATCTCTGGCTTTTCAGTCTTCTTTTCAGCTTGTTTAGCTAATTCCAGACGGTAAAAGCTGTCTACTTCTCCTTTTCGATAGAGAAAGTAGAGAAATTGGTTACAGGCCGAAAGTTTTCGCTTCTGGGCACTGATTTTTAGATTGGCTAGCTGGGCTTGGTAAATCTTGAGACTGGTCTCAGAAATCCGCTCCCCCACAATGTCTAAAAATTGCTCCAAATCATACTTATAGGACTGCTTTGAATTGGCAGACAAACCCTGTTTTTCCTCTAAAAAGGCTGAAATCCTATCTCTCATTTGCATCGAATCTCATATTCCTTACTAAAGTCATGCAAGAGGGCATTGACGGCCTTGAGGATAGATTTGCGCGTGATAATTCCTTGAAAAATCCCTTCGTCATCTACCACTGGCAAGAAGGGTTCATCTACCAGTTTATGGAGGACCTCTGTGATGTTATAGTCTGGAGCGACAACTGCCACATCCGTCTTGGTCATATTGACGATGTCTGTCTTTGCCATCTGCTCATCCGACAAACCTTGCTCCATTTGATAAGCCAAAATATCTCTCAGACCAATGGTTCCGACAAAGCGTTTGTCAAAGGTCACAACAGGGATACGGGTATAGGTAATTTGACTCAACACTAAAATCGCATGGTCAGCGTTATGGGTATCGATCAAGGCTGCTAGATTCTCAGCAGGGGTAAGGAAAGTCTCTTCCTGCTCCAATAAAAATGCTTCAAATTCCTTGGCAATCATCGAGCAAACTCCTTGGATAAGCCTGGATAAACCTCATGGTCACGTGTCAAAAAGTCTACTTTAAAATAGCTGTCATCAATCTCCACTCGAGCATAGAGACATTCTCTGATAGTCCCTCGTGGTTGGCTGATGGAGCCTGGATTTAAAAAGAGTGTTTTGCCTTCCATCCAAGCATTTGGCACATGCAAGTGACCATAGAGACAGATATCGGCATCTTCTTCCTGAGCCCAGTAGTCCAACTTTTGAAAGTTGAAATTGATATCAAACAAGTGTCCATGGGTCTGGATGATTTTGGTCGGACCAAGTTGAGTCACCAAACGTTCTGGGTAGCCAGCATAAAAGTCCATGTTGCCTTTGACGACATGGATGCCCTCCCAAAGCGGAGAGTCTGGACGGAGTTCAGAGTCACCATCGTGAAAAATGGCATCAACTTTACCTAGATAGCGGTCACGAATTTCTTCCACAATCAAGCTATCGCCATGAGAGTCACTCATTACAATGATGGTTTGCTTTGCCATGATGGAAATACCTCCAAAAGTTTCTTAACGGCTAAGGCACGGTGGGATTGGCTATTTTTTTCTTCAAGGGTTAATTCAGCTGCTGACTTGCCTGTCTCTCTCACAAGGAAAAGGGGATCATATCCAAAGCCATTTTCGCCCTTGGGTTCAAAGTTAATATAACCTGGCCAGTCAGCTTCAACAACCAAGCTTTCCTTATTTGGACTGGCTACAACTAAGGTTGTATGGAATTGGGCTGAACGGTCCTTTAGCTCAAAAACCATGGCCAATTCGTGCAAGAGTTTGGCGTTGTTTTCACGGTCAGTTGCTCCTACACCAGCGAATCGCGCTGACCAGACTCCTGGCAAGCCGCCAAGGACATCGACTTTGAGACCAGAATCATCTGCCAAAACCATCTTTCCTGTTAATTGGGAAATGGTTTCTGCCTTAAGGCGGGCATTTTCTTCAAAGGTCATTCCTGTTTCAGCTACTTCAGGCAGGTCTGGATAGTCATTGAGATTTTCCACATCATAGCCTAGTTTGTCAAAGATAGCTCGAAATTCCTTGGTCTTGCCCTCGTTACGAGTCGCAATGAGCAGAGTTTCTCTAACCTTGCTAGTTTCAAAGAAGGCTTCTACATCGACTCCTTCTTTAGGCAATTCGACATGCAAAAGCTTCCCATTTTCAACCAAGAGCAGAGCTCCCTGACGTTGGATGACTTCTAGATTGCGACCTGCTTCGGCATTTAAAATCTCAACGATAAAGGAGAGCAGGCGAAAGTTAGAAGACCAGCGCATCACCGTTATCGTAATCGGAAAGCCATTTTCCTCGTCACGAAAAATTCGCGCTAAATCCATAAAATCAAGCTCGAGAGGATCTTTGATAAGGCTATAGATGCCTCCATAGGCATCCCAGACACCGACATACCAGTCCTGGTTATCCTTGTATTCATAAATTTTGTTTGTCATAAAGTTACATGCTCCACATGAATCTCTTTTTCCAGCCATTCTGCTCCAATCTGGGCAAAACTTTGGCTATTGGCTGTTGTGTAAAAACGATGTTGAAGAGGTCCCGCATCTCGGCTACGATTGATTTCAAAATAGTTCAGCAAAACCGAGATATCCCGTACACACTCTGCCCCACTATCGATGAGCTGAACCTTTGGTCCCATTACATTTTGGATGATGGGGCGAAGGAGTGGGTAATGGGTACAACCCAAAATCAGGCTATCCACCTTTCCAACCAAGGGGCGCAGGGTTTCATAGACCACTTTCTTGGTTACACTGGTTGACAGGGCACCAGACTCCACCAAGGGGGCAAACTTGGGACAGGCCAAACTCTCCACCTGTAATTCCGGATCCAGATCATGGATTTTCTGACGGTAGATGTCTGATTGGACCGTCATGGGTGTTCCAATGACTCCGATTTTCCCACCTTGACTGGACTTGATGGCTGCCGAAGCTCCTGGCAAAATCACGCCCAAGACAGGAATATCTAGCTGGGCCTTGATTTCTTCCCAGACGACCGCAGTCGCAGTGTTGCAAGCAATGACAATCATCTTGACATCCTTGGTCAAGAGAAAGTTGACCAACTGCCAAGTATATTCACGAATTTGCTCAGCAGGACGGGGACCATAGGGCGCCCGCGCCGAATCTCCAATATAGACGATTTCTTCATGGGGAAGCTGGCGCATGAGCTCACGAACAACGGTCAAGCCCCCGACACCCGAATCCAAAAAACCAATTGGTCGATTATCCATACAGTCTTCTTTCTAGTCTTTTTTCTGATTGATAGTTCATCATAATTACTCGTCCTAAATGAAGGGATAGACAGCTTGATAGAATGGCAACTGCCTCTCTTTTAATCATAATCAAATATCAATAGAATGCAAGGAAAAAGTCTTATCCTTGAGAACTATTGAACATAGTGAGAAGTCTGGAACTTTCATCCCAGACTTTTCCTATTTATTTCTTTTTATTGTTAGCAAGGGCTGCTTTTTGTTGGCGGATAATTTGGTGGTAAACTTGTTGTACCTTGGCTTCGCTTGGCTTTTGACCATTTGCACTCAAGAGAGCACGAACCGCCTCAGCGTTCAAACGTGGGTTGTCCGCAAATTCTTTTTCGATTTGCTTACGAACCAAGTACATCCCTCCTAGAGCTCCTCCTAGAAAAGCTAACACAATCAAGATAATTGCTAAAAGTAAATCCATTCTTTTTCTCCTGTTTCTTTTTGAGTCTTCTATATTATACCATAAAGTGACTTTCCTGACTAGTTTGTTTTACGCTTTCAAAAAGGGCAATAGACGACAAAAAAGGAGCCCTGCATTTCAATGAAAGAGAGCTCCTTGCTGCGTTTATGCTCAATAAAAATCAAAGAGCAAACTAGGAAGCTAACCGCAGGTTGCTCAAAACACTGTTTTGAGGTTGCTGATAGAGCTGACGCGGTTTGAAGAGATTTTCGAAGAGTGAAGAGTACTATTTTACATAAATAGCCAGTGTTTGATAAGGTTTGAGCAGAATTTTTTCAGACACTTCTACATCTTCATAGTTTGAAATCAGAATCTGTCCATTTTGGTAGGCTACTGGCAGGTCAATTTCTACTTCTGTGGCATAAAAGTTATTGAGGACCAGTAACTTTTCATTCTCATACTGTCGTTCAAAGGCATAGACTTGCTTACTGTCTTCAAAAGCTGGTTTGTAGTTTCCTTCTGAAATGATTGGCATTTCTTTACGAAGTCGAATCAAGTTTTGGTAGAAGGCGAAAATTGGGCCTTTGATTTCATTTTCTACGTTGATGTGAGGGTAGGATTTTCCTGCCTTCAGCCATGGAGTGCCTGTTGAAAATCCTGCATTTTCTGAGGCATCCCACTGCATGGGAATGCGTGAATTATCTCGTGACTTAGCCTGAATAATCTGGAAGGCTTCTTGCTCACTTTTCCCTTCTTTTAAGAGCGTCTGATAAGCATTGATAGACTCGACATCCACATAGTCAGCCATGGAATCATAGCCTGGGTCAACCATGCCAATTTCCTCACCCATGTAGATATAAGGTGTCCCACGTGACAGGTGAATGCTGGCAGCCAGCATAGTCGCCCCTTCCTTGCGGAAATGTTGAATATCGACAAAACGATTTAAGGCTCGTGGTTGGTCGTGATTGTTCCAAAAGAGGGCGCTCCAGCCGTTTTTGTCACTCATTTCCTTGCCCCAGCTATGGTAAAGACTTTTCAACTCTTCGAAATCAAAGGGAGCTAAAGTCCACTTCTGCCCATCCTTGTAGTCCACCTTGAGATGATGGAAATTAAAGGTCATGGATAATTCTTGACGGTCAGGTGACGAATAGAGGACACAGTTTTCCATGGTGGTTGAAGACATTTCCCCAACTGTCATAAAACTATCATCTGATCCAAAAGTGGCTTGGTTCATCATGCGCAAATAGTCATGAACGATGGGCTTGTCTGTGTAAGCTGGCTTCCCTTCATTTTCAGGACAGTCCACCAAGACCTCATCCTTACCGATCAAATTGATCACATCAAATCGGAAACCTTTGACTCCCTTGTCTCGCCAGAAATTAACAACCTTGAAAAGCTCCTTGCGGACATTGGGATTGCGCCAGTTAAGGTCAGCTTGGGTCTCATCAAAGAGGTGGAGGTAATATTTCCCCGTATCCCCGAAAGGCGCCCAAGCAGAGCCACCAAACTTAGACTGCCAGTCTGTCGGTTGGTCTTGGATGAAGAAAAAGTCTTGGTAGTACTGGTCGCCAGCTAGGGCTTTCTGAAACCATTCGTGTTCTGTCGAACAATGATTGAGCACCATATCTAACATAAAGTCAATCTTGTGCTCCTTACCGACACGCACCATCTCCTCAAAATCAGCCATATTACCAAAAAGAGGATCCACTGCCATATAATCTGAAATATCGTAACCATTATCCCGTTGAGGGCTTGGATAGAACGGATTGAGCCAGACCATATCCACGCCCAGTTTGGCTAGATAGGGAATTTTTTCGATAATCCCACGGAAATCCCCAATACCATTTCCAGTGGTGTCTTTGTATGATTTTGGATAGATTTGATAGACTACTTTTCCTTTATCAAGTGTCATCTGTTTCTCCTTTTCTGATAAAAGGGAGGAACTGATGTTCCTTCCCTATTTGTGTTATTTCGATTAGATTCGTGTAGCGACCATGAGAGCTGCCCCAGCTTGGATAGTTGTTGGATAAGTTCCAGTGATAGTCGCTGCATAAGCATCCTGGTTCGTGATGATAACTGGAGTTTCTGTCACGAGACCTGCAGCCTTAATGACATCTATATCAAAACGAATCAGTTTCTGACCAACTGTGACGTGGTCTCCTTGGGTTACAAGACTTTCAAACCCTTTGCCATCAAGATCGACTGTATCCATACCGATGTGGATGAGCAATTCCACCCCCTCATCAGAGACAATACCGATGGCATGCTTGGTAGGGAAAAGAACTGTCACTGTCCCATTGACTGGAGAAATCAACTCACCTTGGCTTGGCTCAATGACTAGACCTTGCCCCATAACACCTGATGCAAAAACAGGATCTGTTGCTTGACTCAATTCTTTCACTTGACCAGCAAGAGGGCTGACAATTTCTACTGGAGCGAAGGTTACTGGTTCATGACTGACAAATTCTGCCTCTTCTTGGGCAACGAATTCTTCCTGCAAGGTTGCATCGTCCTCTGTTTTTGTAAAGAGACCTGCCTTACGGAAGAAGAAAGTCAAGAGCATTGGTACAACAATAGCAACTAGCATGGTTCCTGCAAATGGCAGCATGTATTGAGGTTGAATAGAAAGGATACCTGGTAAACCACCGATACCAATAGAAGCCGCCGTTACATTGAAAGTAACGGACAACATGCCTGCAAGGGCTGAACCAATCATTCCAGCTACAAATGGATAGATGTATTTGACATTGACCCCAAAGAGGGCTGGTTCTGTAACACCGAGATAGGCTGAAATGGTTGCAGGAAGTGAAATCTGAGCCTCACGCTCATCATGACGATGCATGAAATAATAGGCAAATACGGCTGAACCTTGGGCAATATTAGAAAGAGCAATCATTGGCCAGAGGGCAGTTCCGCCGGCATCCGCAATCAATTGTGTATCGATGGCATTGGTCATATGATGCAAACCAGTGATGACAAATGGAGCGTAGAGGGCACCAAAAATCGCACCGAAGAGCCATTTAACTGGACCCGTCAAACCTGCCAAGACAACTGCTGAAAGTCCTTGACCAATTGTCCAACCGATTGGTCCCAAAACAGTGTGAGCCAAAATTAAGGCTGGAATCAAGGATAAGAAGGGTACAAAAATCATGGAAATGACTTCTGGAATATGCTTGCGCCAGAAGATTTCTAGATAAGACAGACTCAAACCTGCAAGCAAGGCTGGGATAACTTGAGCCTGGTAACCAATACGATTAACCGTAAAGTAACCAAAATTCCATACCCAGTTGGCTGCGATTTCTTCTGTTGAAGTAGACGCTACTGCATAGGCATTGAGCAACTGAGGTGAAACCAAACAGATCCCGAGAACAATTCCCAAGATTTGGCTGGTTCCCATCTTACGAGAAACAGACCAGGTAATTCCTACTGGCAAGAACTGGAAGATCGCTTCGCCAGGCAACCAGAGGAAGTGATTAACCCCTGACCAAAACTGAGAGGATTCTGTGATGGTCTTACCATCCAACATTGACCAATGCACACCTTCCAAGACATTACGGAAACCGAGGATCAGTCCTCCAACTATCAAGGCTGGAATAATCGGTGTAAAGATTTCTGCTAGAGTGGTCATGACACGTTGGACCAGGTTTTGATTACTCTTAGCTGCAGACTTGGCTGCTTCTTTAGAAACACCCTCAATGCCTGAAACAGCTGTAAAATCATTATAAAAAATCGGCACGTCATTCCCAATAATCACCTGAAATTGACCTGCATTGGTAAAGGTCCCTTTGACAGCTGGAATCGACTCAATAGCCTTGACATTGGCCTTCTTTTCGTCTCCGAGAACAAAGCGCATCCGCGTCGCACAGTGGGTGACAGCAGTGACATTCTCCTTGCCTCCGATCGCTTGAAGCAGATCTTTGGCTTCTTGTTCAAATTTTCCCATTTGATTCTCCTTATACTTGTCAAAGCAAGTTTTATTTGATAAGACTATTGTAAACGATACCAAACTTGTAGGCAACTTGTTCGTTGTAAAAAGAGGATATTTTTGTACATTTTCTAGCACTTGTANGGTAAAATAGATACAAGTTTGTATAGAATAAAATTCAAAACCTATTTAAGGAAGCAAGATGAAGAAATACCAACAATTATTTAAGCAAATCCAAAAAACCATTCAAAACGAGACTTACGCTGTCGGAGATTTCCTCCCCAGCGAGTACGAACTCATGAATCAGTATCAGGTGAGCCGTGACACCGTTCGAAAAGCTCTGTCCCTCCTCCAAGAAGAAGGATTAATCAAAAAGATAAGGGGGCAAGGTTCTCAAGTCGTCAAAGAAGAAACGGTCAATTTCCCTGTCTCTAACCTAACTAGCTACCAAGAACTGGTTCAAGAACTTGGACTTCGCTCTAAAACCAATGTGGTCAGTCTGGATAAGATCATTATCGATAAAAAATCCTCACTGATAACCGGCTTTCCAGAGTTTCGGATGGTGTGGAAGGTAGTCCGCCAGCGTGTGGTGGATGACCTGGTATCGGTTCTGGATACGGACTATCTGGATATGGAACTAATCCCAAATCTCACTCGGCAAATTGCTGAGCAGTCTATCTACTCGTATATAGAGGACGACCTCAAACTCCATATTGATTATGCTCAGAAAGAAATTACTATTGACCACACGGGTGACCGAGACAAGATTCTCATGGACATTGGCAAAGACCCTTATGTTGTTTCAATCAAGTCAAAAGTCTATCTCCAAGACGGGCGCCAGTTTCAGTTCACCGAAAGTCGCCATAAATTAGAAAAATTTCACTTTGTTGACTTTGCCAAAAGACATCCGAAATAAACACCTACAGTTGGGAATACTCTCAACTGTTTTTTAGTAGTAAATAAAGGAGTTGAGAGTTGGAAAAGAGTGACTGCTTGCTACTTATTCTACTATTTTAAGAAAAAGCAATCTCAAATATGTCTCTTGCTAAAAAGCTATTGACAAATGCTAGGCGACCATTAGAATGGGAAGTGAGGAGATAAATAGAAACAAAATAAACGAAACTGCCTCATAAAATGTAAGCGGTTTCGAATACACAAAGGAGGGTTTTATGAAAAAACACTTTTGGGAGAAATCCTGTCGCTATAGCATCCGCAAGCTGACGGTTGGGACTGCTTCTGTTTTACTGGGAGCTATTTTTCTAGTCAACCACACTGTAGCCGCAGACAGTGTTGAGGTCAAGCAAACTGAACCAACCTCTGTCGAAACTATCACTAAGCCTGATAGTGAACCCAAAGCAGCTGAAGCTACTGAAACTACAAAACCATCTCTAGCAGAAAGTCCAGTAGTTTCCGAAAGCAAGCCAGCTGAGGAGACTCCGAAGACAAATAGTCAAGCTAGTGAAGAAGCCATTGTAGAAGCTAAAGAAAATAAGGAACCTGAAAAAGCAGATCAGCCGGTGACAAAGCAAGAAAACTATCAACTCAACTACGATCAGCCAACAGCTCCCTCCTATGATGGATGGGAAAAACAAGCCCTTCCTGTCGGAAATGGAGAGATGGGAGCCAAGGTTTTCGGTCTCATTGGGGAAGAGAGAATCCAGTACAACGAAAAGACCCTCTGGTCAGGAGGACCACAACCCGATAGCGCCGACTATAACGGAGGAAACTACAAGGAACGCTACAAGGTCTTAGCAGAGATACGTAAAGCCCTCGATGCTGGTGACCGCCAAAAAGCGAAACAACTAGCTGAACAAAATCTAGTTGGACCAAACAATGCCCAGTACGGACGTTACCTAGCCTTTGGAGATATCTTCATGGTCTTTAATAACCAGAAGAAAGGGTTAAATACTGTAACAGACTATCATCGTAATCTAGACATCACCGAAGCCACTACGACCACTTCTTACACCCAAGATGGGACGACCTTCAAACGCGAAACCTTCTCCAGCTATCCTGATGATGTCACCGTGACCCACTTGACCAAAAAAGGAAACAAGACACTTGATTTTACCCTTTGGAACAGTTTGACAGAAGACTTGCTTGCTAATGGCAATTACTCTTGGGAATATTCCAACTATAAGAACGGTCATGTCACTACAGATGCAAACGGAATCCTTCTAAAGGGAACTGTCAAAGATAACGGCCTCAAATTTGCATCCTATCTAGGAATTAAAACGGACGGAAAGGTGACTGTTCAGGACGAAACTCTGACCGTTACAGGCGCAAGTTATGCGACCCTCTATCTCAGTGCCAAGACTAACTTTGCTCAGAATCCAAAAACCAACTATCGAAAAGACATTGACCTCGAAAAAACAGTTAAAGGGATTGTCGAAGCAGCTAAGGCCAAAGACTACGAGACACTGAAAAAGGCCCATATCAAGGACTATCAAAGTCTCTTTAACCGCGTTAAACTAAACCTAGGCGGAAACAAGACTGCTCAAACGACTAAAGAGGCCCTTCAAGGCTATAACCCAGAAAAAGGGCAAAAATTGGAAGAACTCTTCTTCCAATACGGACGTTATTTACTCATCAGTTCGTCTCGTGATCGGACGGATGCCCTTCCTGCCAACCTACAAGGAGTCTGGAATGCTGTAGACAATCCACCTTGGAACGCTGACTACCACCTCAACGTCAATTTGCAAATGAACTATTGGCCAGCCTACATGAGCAACCTGGCTGAAACAGCCAAGCCAATGATCAATTACATTGACGACATGCGCTATTATGGTCGTATCGCTGCTAAAGAATACGCTGGTATCGAATCCAAAGACGGACAAGAAAATGGTTGGCTGGTCCACACCCAGGCGACACCATTTGGCTGGACTACTCCAGGTTGGAATTACTATTGGGGTTGGTCTCCAGCTGCTAATGCTTGGATGATGCAGAACGTCTATGACTATTATAAGTTCACCAAGGATGAGACTTATCTCAAAGAAAAGATTTATCCAATGTTGAAGGAAACCGCTAAGTTCTGGAATTCCTTCTTGCACTATGACAAGGCCAGTGACCGTTGGGTGTCTTCTCCATCCTACTCACCAGAACACGGGACCATCACCATTGGAAATACCTTTGACCAATCGCTAGTCTGGCAGTTATTCCACGACTACATGGAAGTCGCCAACCATCTGAATGTCGACCAAGACTTAGTCACAGAGGTCAAGGCTAAATTTGACAAACTCAAACCACTTCACATCAACAAAGAGGGCCGTATCAAGGAATGGTACGAGGAGGACAGTCCGCAATTCACAAATGAAGGGATTGAAAACAACCACCGCCACGTTTCCCATCTAGTTGGTCTCTTCCCAGGTACGCTCTTTAGCAAGGACCAGGCTGAATATCTAGAGGCTGCGCGTGCTACCCTCAACCACCGTGGAAATGGTGGTACTGGTTGGTCTAAGGCCAATAAAATCAACCTCTGGGCTCGTTTGCTGGACGGTAACCGCGCCCATCGCTTACTCGCTGAACAGCTTAAGTATTCAACCCTAGAAAACCTTTGGGATACGCACGCGCCTTTCCAAATCGACGGCAACTTTGGAGCAACCAGTGGGATGGCAGAAATGCTCCTCCAATCTCATACTGGCTATATTGCGCCATTGCCAGCCCTTCCTGACGCTTGGAAGGACGGTCAGGTTTCTGGCTTGGTTGCCCGTGGAAACTTTGAAGTCAGCATGAAGTGGAAAGATAAAAACCTGCAAAGCTTGTCCTTCCTGTCAAATGTCGGCGGAGACCTGGTTGTAGACTATCCAAACATCGAAGCCAGTCAGGTTAAGGTCAATGGCAAACCAGTCAAAGCAACGATTCTTAAAAACAATCGCATCCAACTAGCAACACAAAAAGGTGACGTCATTACCTTTGAACACTTCCCTGGTCGCATAACCAGTCTGACAGCAGTTCGACAAAATGGAGTCACCGCCGAACTCACCTTTAACCAAGTAGAAGGCGCTACCCACTATGTCATCCAAAGACAAGTAAAAGACGAATCTGGCCAAGCTTCTGCAACCAGAGAATTTGTAACCAATCAAACCCACTTTATTGACCGATCACTGGATCCGCAACTCGCCTATACCTACACCGTCAAGGCTATGCTGGGCGAGCTTGCCACACAAGTGTCTGAACAGGCCACTGTCGAAACCTATAGCGAGTTGATGGACGACCGAGATAGTCGTATCCAGTACGGAGCTGCCTTTGGAAACTGGGCAGACTCAGAATTATTTGGAGGAACAGAGAAATTTGCTGACCTTTCAAAAGGAGACTACACAGACAAAGACATCACTGCTACCATTCCTTTCACCGGCGTTGGTATCGAAATCTATGGACTGAAATCGTCTGAACTAGGTCTTGCCACTGCTAAAATGGATGGCAAAGAGGTCGGAGAGCTTGACTTCCATACTGCTGAGGCAACTGAAAAAGGTAGTCTCATCGGTCGCTTCACAGGATTATCTGACGGACCTCACACATTGACTCTTCGTGTTAAACGTGAGCACAAAGGACGTGGTAGTGAGCGCTCGAAGATTTCATTAGATTATTTCAAGATCCTAGCAGGAACAGGCAATTCAATTGAAAAAATAGATGATCGTGATTTGCGCATCCAGTATGGTTCCCAGTTTAAGGACTGGTCTGACCCTGAACTCTACGGTGGTACGGAAAAATACGCTGATATTAACAATAGCGACTCTAGTGCAGCTTCAGAAGCTCAGGCAACCATTTCCTTTACAGGGACGGGCATTCGTATTTATGGCTTGAAGAGTCTTGCCCTTGGACGAGCACGTGTTACACTAGATGGCAAAGAAATGCCAAATCTAGACTTCTACACTTCAGGTGCAACCGAAAAGAGAGCCTTTATTGGCGAATTTACAAATCTTACTGACGGTTCGCACACCCTGACATTACAAGTGGACCCAGATTCGCCAGAAGGTCGCAAGAAAATCTCTCTAGACTCCTTTGATATCATCAAAGCTCCAGCTGTTGGTTTAGATAGCCCAAGTATCGCGCCTCTTAAGGAAAATGACAAAACCATTTCCTTAAGCCTACCATCTGGAGATTGGGAAGCCATCGCAGTGACCTTCCCAGGAGTCAAAGATCCTTTAGTCCTACGCAAGGTGGATAAAACGCATCTGGTTACAAGTGGAGATCAGACCGTGCTATCAATCCAAGACAATCAAGTTCAAATCCCAATTCCTGAAGAAACCAATCGCAAAGCTGGAAATGCCATTGAAGCTTATACCATCCAAGGAAATACCACAAGCAGCCCTATCGTAGCCGTCTTTACTAAAAAGGATGAAAAAAAAGTTGATGAGAAGCAACCAACTACAAGCAAGGGAGAGGAACCAGCTCCTACTGTTGAAAAAACTGAGTACACTGAGCCTATCGGGACTGCAGGGCAAAAAGTGCCACCTATTGTTGAAAAACCTGAATACACCGAACCTATTGGAACCAGTGGAGATCAGGCTGCTCCAACCCTTAGTCTTCCTGACTATCCAGTTCAAGTCTTAAAAGATAAGAAGACTGGAGTAGAAATCATCGGTGGAGCCAGCGACTTAGAAGGAATTTCTCACGTTTCTAGCCGACGTGTCTTAGCTCAAGAACTCTTTGGCAAGACCTATGATGCTTACGACCTACAGCTTAAAAATCTAACCGATCATAGCTTGCAGCCAAAAGGCTCTGTCTTGGTTCGCTTGCCTATTTCAGCCAACGTAGAAAAGGTCTACTATATTACTCCGACCAAGGAGTTGCAAGCCCTTGATTTCACCGTTCGAGACGGCAAGGTAGAATTCATCACTAGTCATTTCAGTACCTATGCTGTCGTCTATCAAGCTACTGGAACAACCTCTAACACAGAGGAAAAACCAAGTGCTTCAGATACAGAAACCTTAGCACACGAGGCTGAACAACTTTCAGCTAGTCCGAGTCTTGCTAAAGCTGGAAATCATTCTCCTAAAGAAGAACTTCCAGCGACAGGAGAAGCGTCCAACCCACTCCTCTTCTTAGCAGGCCTCAGCCTAGCCCTCACAGCCACTTTTATGTTAAAAAGAAGAAAGGATGACTCCAACTAACCTTTAAGCACGCAAAAACAGGATGAAGATCACCTTCATCCTGTTTTATTTTGTAATTAAAAATTAGTTTTACAGTAGGTATAAAAAGGCTAAGGTTAAGAGACTTGCTAGAAGCCCAACTCCCCAAAAGAAGAAGTCAACTTTCCACTCGCTCCAAGGATTGCCTTTGCCTGATAATCCTCCAAGCTCAAAATGATGATGCACAGGTGTCATACGGAAAATACGCTTTCCACCACTAAATTTGAAGTAGGTAACCTGCATCATAACAGAGCTTGTCTCAAAAACATAGATAATCCCAATCAGCAAAAGGGTCCATTCTTGGTGGAGCGCCATAGAGATTGCTGCCAGCATTCCACCAAGAGCCAAACTTCCCACATCTCCCATAAAGACCTTGGCAGGTTTGTGGTTAAAGACGAAGAAGCCTAGCAAACCACCAATCATGGCAAGAATCACAAGAAGAATATCCAGTTGATTTTGCATATAAGCAATCACACCGTAGGCCGACAGGCTAATCACTACGGAAATACTTGCTAAGCCGTCGATCCCGTCAGTCAGATTCACCGCATTTGAAAAGCCAACTAGCCAGAAAAGGGCAAAGAAAATATAGAAAATTCCCAAATGAACTTGGTAACCAAAGACTGAAAGCATATCGCCACCGCGCTCATAAAAGAGGTAGAAAATCACTCCTCCAAGGAGCTGGAGAGCAAGTTTTTGCTTAGGATTCAAGCCTTCGTTAATCTTACGGAAAATTTTGAGGAAATCATCCAAAAAACCTACCAAACCATACAAAACCAAGATAAACAAAATCATGCCTACATTGTTAGTCAATTGTTGGGTAAAGAGAGCGATAAGGAAGCTCACTACTACTGCAACGATCAGGAAGACAAGACCTCCCATGGTTGGAGTCCCAGCTTTAGCTTGGTGTTGCTTGACATCCTCGTGCATCTGCTGTCCTGTAATCTGTGCTTTTCGATAAAATCGGATAAAGGCTGGAATACCTATCAAGGTCAATAGAAAGGCTAGAACTCCAGCATTAATGGAACTAATCATCTTAATCTCCTAAAGTTATTTTCATTTTTTTAATGTCTTTAAGGGCTGTATTGGCACGGACACTTTGTTTCTTGACCGTTTTGCCACTACCTTCCCACTCGACTTCTATATTCAGCCATTTGGCAAATGTTTGCACATTTTCATCTGTCCAGCCATACATATCAGGCATTTCTTCGACCTTATCTGACAGGATCAAGATTTGCTGATTGGCTTCCAAATTATCTCCTTCAGAAACCGAGAGTTCCTTGATCTTGGTTCCTGTTCCGATAACGATTGGTTGGACAAGGTTACGACGCAATTCCTCTGCGAGGTCACCTGGGGTAAAGTCCTTGGTAGCTGGCATGGCATAGCTTGTCGTCTTGCTGACCTGATCTAAGCTCTTGGCAGTTGACTGAAGATTGAGGGATTCTTTCATAGCAGAAGCTCGCTCAAGGATTGGGTTGGCAAACTCCCCAAGCTGAACACCTGAATAATGCTCTGGCTGTTGCACCGTCACATAGAGGATAAAGTCAGGATTTTCTGCAGGATGCATCGACACAACAGAGAAGATATTGTTGGTTTCACCTGTCAGGTAGCCCCCATTCTTCTCATCGGCAATCTCAGCAGTCCCTGATTTCAGAGCGACATTCTGACCTGGAACATTGACATTTGGTTTTCCTGTACTGTGGTTGTACATGGTACCGTAGACAGGATCTGTTCCGACCATGACCATGTGCTCCCGAGTAGAGGACGCTGCTGCTTTTGACACAGGATTTCCGACAATTTCCTTTTGAGACTTACGGACAGACTGGTCATTCGGGTCATAGAGGGCACTGATAAATTTCGGCTCCAACATAACCCCATCATTGGCAATGGCTGTAAAGGCACGAAGCATCTGGGTCTGGGTAACAGAAATCCCTTGTCCAAATGAACTCATGGCGATATTGACAATGTTATCAGCAGGCAATTGACCTGTGTACTCATCTGCCAAACCAAAACGAGTTGGCACCCCAAACTTAAAGCGGTTAAGGTAGTCCAGCCAAGTTGCATCTCCCATCTTTTGCTCAAGCAAGGTCATTCCGATATTACTTGAGTGGGCAAATCCTTGAGAGAAGGTCATGGTGCCACCACTAGTCAACCCTTCATTGACGTCCCAATCTCGAATGGTCGCATCAGCTATTTTCAATTCACTACTGTTAAAATATTCTCCACCAGGGAAGGTATTGTTATCAATAGCTGAGGCCAACATCATCACCTTCATAGTTGATCCTGGCTCATAGTTACTTTGATAGAGGATATCACGCCAGACAAAGTCTTTTGTGATGCCATCCTTGGTATCGGCATTGAAGGTCGGTCGTTGGGTTGTAGCGAGGATTTCCCCTGTCTTAGCGCTAACTAAGGTAGCTGTCATATACTTGCCTTTTACCTTTTCTTGGAAGGCATCCATCTGAGTTTCCATAAAGGATTGCAAAGGACTAGAAAGGGTCGTGTACACATCCTTTCCGTCTACCGTGTGTTGGGAAGCCTGCTCCGTACCCGGAACAATATTTCCCAGACGATCCTTCTCATAGGTGATAATCCCATCTGTACCTGCGAGAATGCTATTTAAAGAACTCTCCAAACCAGATGTTCCAATCAAGCTCTTGGTGCCATCCTCATTTTCATGGAGTTGTGCTAAACCGATAAAGGAAGAAGCAAACTGACCATTGGGGTAACTACGATTAGGGCTGGTTGTAAAGTCAACTCCCTCGACACCAGCAGTTTTGAGGTCGTTTTTAATGGCTATCATATTGGCATAGGTAATCCCATTTCCATTGGTACCAAAGGATACCTGTTTTAGATCTGGCTGAGAAAGCTGTTCTTTGACATAGGACTCCTCCATATCCAAATACTTATGGAAAATTTCAGCTACCTTATTAAATTGAGAATCCTCTACATAGAGAATTTTGCCTGTTGCTGACTTGTAGGTCTTGTCAATAATAGCATAGATATTATAAGATGTCGCATCTTCTGCAATAGGCGTACCATTACGATCGTAGATGGTCCCCCGCTTGGCTGGAATCGTCTTGGTTGTTTGGTGAACCTTTTTGGCTTCTTGAACCAAGTCCTTACCAAATTTTTTACCCGTTCCGATAATGACCGCAAAGTTGACCAAAAAGACAGCGAAGAGTATGACAGCCAATAAACTCAGGCTTTTCCCTACTCTTCTGCGGTTTTCTTCTGGAGATTTACGATTACGAACGGCATAACGGATGATTTTTTCTTTCCACTGTTTCATTTCTTACTCCGTTGCTCGGATATTTTCGTTATTCAGCTGTAAATTCTTAGAGTTTGCAATTTCTTTCAAACGTTCTGAACGAATCAATTCATTGACCTCTTGCTTGGCATCGTCTAGCTCGGTTTTCTTTTCTTCGATTTGAGCATTGACCTTGGTCAATTCATTCTGAACTTGTAATAGCTTGGTCTGCATAAACACAACGCTAACTGCCAGGATAATCATTGTTGCAGCAATCGAAACATAGAAGGCCTTTTCCACACGTGAAAAACCTTTAAACTTCGTTTGCAATAACTGGCTTGTTTTTTCGATTCTTTCTGCCATGTTTTTCCTCTTACTTGTGAATTTTTCTAGCCACGCGCAACTTGGCTGAATACGAACGGTTGTTAGCTTCTAGCTCTTCAGCACTTGGCAAGATTGGCTTACGGGATACCAATTCCATCTTGGGCTTAAGGTCATCTGGAATGAAGGGCAAGCCTTTGGGAACTTCCACTGTTGAAGCTTCTTTGAATAATTGCTTGGTCAAGCGGTCTTCCAACGAATGGAAGGTAATGACCGAGATTCTCCCATCTAGAGCCAGCATGTCCATGGCCTGCTGGATGGATTCATCTGCAGCGCCCAGCTCATCATTGACTTCGATTCGGATAGCCTGGAAAATCTGCTTGGCAGGGTGCCCCTTTTTCTTGAGCTCCTTGGCAGGCTTGGCCGACTTGATAATCTCTGCCAACTCCGTCGTTGTCTCAATTGGTTTCACCTCACGCGCTTGCTCAATCTTGCGGGCAATCTGTTTAGAAAACTTATCCTCACCATACTTGAAAAAGATCCGAACCAGGTCATGATAGTCATAATGATTGACCACTTCATAGGCCGTCAGACGAGCTTCCTGATTCATCCGCATATCCAGTGGCGCATCCTTTTTATAAGAAAAGCCACGTTCACGCTGATCTAGCTGAGGACTGGACACTCCCAAGTCATAACAAATTCCATCAATTTCCTGGACACCAGCCTCCTGCAAACGTGCCTGCAAATGACGGAAGTTATCCTTGATAAAGGTTACCATCCCCTTTTCGATATAGGGTGCCAACCGTTTTTGCGCATTGTCAATGGCATTCTGATCCTGGTCAAAAGCATAGAGATGCCCTTTTTCGCTCAATTTACTTAATAAATATTCGCTATGGCCTGCTCCGCCCAAAGTCGCATCAACGTAGATACCGTCAGATTTTACGTCAAGCATATCAATCGTTTCATGAAGCAAGACCGTTACATGATGAAATTCTTTTGTCATATCCTATCTATTTTACCACAAATCTGACCAGCTTGCACTTGTCAGACAAGGCTAAGTTTCTTCGAAAAAAATTCTCAAAAAAATGTCGTGTATACTTGACACACCATCTCCAAAAGAATATAATATAGTCAAATATATGCGACACATCAGAAAGGAGACCCTATGAATCGTGTTAAAGAATTCCGCAAGGAACTGGGCATTTCTCAGCTCGAGCTCGCCAAAGATATCGGTGTCTCGAGACAGACCATCAACATGATTGAAAATGACAAGTACAATCCAACCCTGGAGCTCTGTCTCAACCTCGCCCACAGCCTCCAAACTGACCTCAACAGTCTTTTTTGGGAAGACGATTTTTAAAAAAGGAGCAAACAAATGAAAAAAGAAACTCTCACTGAAAAACTCATCAAACGCACATACGGCATTTCTGGCCCCCTTGACGAACACAAACGGCGCGAGGCCGATCGTATCGGGAATCAGGTCTTTATCGTTCTCTTTTATCTGATGATATTTGGCAACCTCATCCCCTTTGTCCTTGCTTACAAATACCCGCAAATTGTCGCTATCAGCTATCCTCTCGTAGTGTTTGGCATTTCGATGATAGCTGCCCTCTATGTGGTCTCTCAAACCAAAAAAACGGGCATCACAGCTATTGATCCCGAAATGCTGAGTCAGAAAGAAAGCAAACAGCTACATTTTCCTGGTCTAAAAGCCGGTCTGATCTACGGCATGGGCATGTTCTTTGGAATACCGCTACTGAATGTCCTAACCGATGATAGCAAGGATTATCTTACTTCTCTTTTAAATACAGGACATTTTGTATCAACTATCCTAGCTACCTTCTTCTTCGGATTGACCATACAAATTATCGTCTCTCTTCGCATTCAAAAAGCCAAGAAAGACCAAGAAGACGACTAGGAGGTGCCTTATGAAATCACTAGCTAGACTACTGATCAGTCATGTTTTTATCAGTATCTTTGTTACCTTTTTCCTACTTTCTGGACATATTGAGCATCCTTTCTTGATTATCTTTCTTTTATTCCTTCCTGTATTGAACAAGGGACAGAGATTCCAGAAAATCCAATCAAAAAAAATACATCTTCTAAACGCATCTCTCTGTTTTATCCTCGTATCCTTTCCACAACTTTTAACAAATCCTATGGATTGGAGATACCTGGTATTTCTAATAATCTGTATCATTTTTAGTTTGGTTTACTTCTATACTCTCTATCAACTCTTTAAAGAAGTCAATCAAAAATCGCTCATTTAGGAGATTACTCCCATGAAAAAAGAAGATTTCACCACTCGCTTACTCAAACTATTCTTTCACATACAAGGGCCTTTTGATGAATGCCGTCAAGAGATGATTTACAAGGCTTGTGCCCGTGCCTTGATCCAAATCGTATACTCCTCCCTCCTACTCTTCTTGTTCTATCTCCTATTTGGACGCTTCATAGAGTTGGTTCGAGATGCCATGCCCTACCTCTATTTTGGACTTATCTTCGTCGTCTCATCTAGGGCGAGACTAGCAGTTCGCGACTTACATTTAGACAAGGATGACCCGTCCGAAATCCATCACAAAAGCTACAGCAAAAGTCAAATCAAAGTTCGTAGTTGGGGTGTATTCATCAGTATTCCAATTGGCTTGTTTGTCTTATCAGCCTTTCACAAACTCTTTGTTCAGCATCTTCCCCTCAATACCTTTTGGGACAATCTCTCCCAGTTCGATAAAATGCTCCCTTTACTAGTCTTGGGTTTAGGAATTGGAGCCATCTTTGGAAGCATGACCTACACCTTTTTATCGGAACACGTTAAAAAATAGAGCAAGATTCGCTAATTTCTCATTTTATAGGCAAAGAATCCCACCTAGTTCGTTCTAGGTGGGATTTCCACTTCAATTCATAGAATATTTTCCAAAATATCTACTGACCCTCGTCACCAATTCTCCCACTGGGTTTCAATCTTGACATCGCCATAATTACTTGGCGAGAACTTGCTGTCATAGATGGTACACCAGTATTTTAAGACTTTCTGATTGACGATTTCGTCGTAGTAAGAATCTAAGTCCTTAGCTGTAATACCGTACTTCTCTAGGTAGGATTTCACTTGGGCCTCATCTTCGATATAAGTTTCCGATCTATTTTCATAAATCAGAATTTTTTTAACTAATACTTTTTTATTAAATTCGTAATGAATAACAAAGTTAATTTTTTCTCCTGAGTTAGCATATCTTTCAAACCAAATATTTATACCTTTACTACCATCAAAATTAAACCGTAGTTCCAAATTCTTCGCATCGCTTCCAAGAGAAGAATCATCGTATGTTATTATTGATTCATACTTATCCGTTTCATTCATATTCGAATCATAAAGCTTTCGATTTTTTACTGTCACATTTTTTAAGTCATTGAAGTTATAATAGCCCAAATAATTTTTTGCCGTTTCCTGATAAATCTCATCAAAAATATTTTTAGGTTGATGGAAAAAAAAGTAAAAACAAGATAATACAATTAGTACGAATAACGCTAATAGACCGAGTGTTTTTTTCATAATCCTCCTCCTAATCAGCCACTGCTTCCAAGCGATTTAAAAATGTAGATACATCTGGATATTTTTTCTCAATATATTCTTTAATAGATGCCTCACCCTTTCTCAGTATATCCGCAGGCGCTACCCCTGCGTAGATTGTACCTTTGACATGTTTCCAATCTTTATTTTTTAAGAATTCCCTTTCTCTCTGATAGGAGTCTTTTTGTAGGTCAGCATAGTAAGAAGAGATTGCTTGGTCATAGGATTGCCCATTTTGCATACGGCCGATAAGGTTGACCGAGTCCAAATCCGCCTTGTAGTCATCCTCTCCGATACTTGGCTTCATATCGTTTGCATTAAAGGTCGTATCTCCCTCCCAGCCAGAAAGGTCCTTGACACGCTCTCTACCGCCATAGAGATCGGCTAACTGAACTTGATTAGGATTAAGATGAGTGGCCATAGTGATGGAATGATGGGTAAAGTCTGCATGACCTGTCACCAATTCTCCCACTGGGTTTCGACTTTCACCTCGCCATAGTTGCTTGGAGAATACTTACTGTCATAAATCGAGCACCAGTCCTTTAAAACTTTCTGGTTGATGATTTCATCATAGTCTTTGTCTAAATCTTCTTTGGAAATATTATTTTTTCTTAAATATTCTCTTACTTTTTCTTCATCATCAATAAATTGACCTGGTTTCCTTGGCTCTTCAAAAATCGCAAGCTCCTTTTTGAGTACTTTCTTTTGCATATTATAGTGCACCGAATACCATAGGGTAATATTCGAATTAGTCTTCCTTTCAAAAAGAATCAACACTCCCTTTATACCTTCTCCAAAATTAAGGTTAATGGTTATATCACTATAGCCTTTGGGAAGAGTTTTATACTTTCCAAGGGGAGTATAGGATATATTTGGGTCATCACTTGGCCAACCGGCCCTGATTTTAAACCCATCTATGTTTCTTAAAATATTATTTGACCGATAAGTTTCCTCCGTTCCTTGATAGATTTCATCAAAAATATTTTTAGGTTGACGCACAAAAAAGTAAAAACAAGATGATACGATTATCACGAATAAAGCTACTAAGCCTAGGATTTTCTTCATGTTATCACCAATTCTCCCACTGAGTTTCAACCTTAACCTCACCATAGTTGCTCGGTGAATACTTGCTATCATAAATGGAGCACCAGTCTTTTAAGACTTTTTGATTGACGATTTCGTCGTAGTAAGAATCCAAATCCTTAGATGTGATACCGTACTGCTCTAGGTAGGATTTCACCTGAGCTTCGTCTTCGATAGATTTATCAGTTCCATCTTGGTTTATGAGTAGCTGTACATTTTTTTGAAATAATTTTTCTTTTGTAAGATACCTACCAAAAATGAAAATTCTTAGCCCATTACTTAATTCCTTCTCAAAAGAAACAAAGACTGTATTTGTATCTTTTGTAAAATGAAATATTAAATCAATATTTTTATAGTCATATGGAGTTTTCTGTTTTTGATAAAGTACATAAGAATAAAATTTAGAATCATTACCATACTCTTGATATTTATGTACCTCAACATCTTTCAACTGATTAAAAATATTATTTCCTAAATAAGTTTTCTCAGTTTGTTGGTAGATTTCATCAAAAATGTTTTTAGGTTGACTAGTAAAAAAATAGAAACATGATGATATGATTATCACGAATAATACTATTAGACCGAGGTTTTTCTTCATTAACTTTTCCTCCTAATCTGCCACAGCCTCTAAGCGATTTAAAAATGTTGATACATCTGAATGGTTTTTATCAATATACTCTTTAATAGATTTTTCACCCTTTTTCAGTATATCCGGGGGCACTACTCCTGCATAAATTGTACCTTTGACGTGTTTCCAATCCTTATTTTTCAAAAATTCTCTTTCTCTCTGAGAGGAATCTTTTTGAAGGTCAGAGTAATAAGAAGTTATGGCTTGGTCATAGGATTGTCCCTTCTGCATCCGGCCGATAAGATTGACTGAATCAAGGTCTGCTTTGTAGTCATCTTCGCCAATGCTTGGCTTCATATCATTAGCGTTAAAGGTTGTGTCTCCTTCCCAACCTGAGAGGTCTTTGACATGCTCTCTACCACCATAAAGATCTGATAACTGTACTTGATTAGGATTAAGGTGAGTCGCCATCGTAATAGACTGGTGGGTAAAGTCTGCGTGACCCGCTCCATTGTTAGAATAGGCCTTTAGTTTGCTATCCCAAAACGTATCAAAATCATCAACTTTCCCGTAAGCTTCTTTATATTCACTTTTAGCCGACTTGTATTTTTGGGGAGTGTCTGTTTTCATTTTAGTTGAAAAATTTCCTCCACCAGCTAGTGTATGTTGCAATCTAAGGTTATAGTACAATTCTTTGGCCTTTTCTTCTTTCAACCCCAGTTCTTGATAAATTTCAAGAATTGGTTTCAAT